>NZ_PQCE01000025.1:0-239679 GCF_002964725.1 Pseudoalteromonas sp. T1lg76 | reverse complement strand
GAGAGATGGCTGAGTGGTTGAAAGCACCGGTCTTGAAAACCGGCATAGGTAATAGCCTATCTAGGGTTCAAATCCCTATCTCTCCGCCATATAAGAAAGGGCTGCTTTATTTAAGCAGCCCTTTTTTGTGCTTGTGTTTAAGTCATTAGCCGCTCGCCAACTTCATATTCGTTTCAGATTTCATCTAAAAAGTGTTTAAACTCTCGCTATTATTCCGGCCGGCGTCGGCAGTATCGGGAAATAAAAATCACCACACTAATTCCTTCTTATCAGCAAGGCTTTCAATGTTATATGGCCATAAGCGCCAGGCTCGCCTGTATCTAGCATGACGGATAATTTTCTGGTGTTGAAACCTGCCTCTTCAAAATGAATCACTAGCTAAAACCCGTCCTACCTAGGTGATACGTTTTGCAATTATTACGCCCCATTACGGGTTGCTCAATATTTAACCAATCCTAACTATAATCTAGACGGCAGTAATGGGCTCGGTAGCATGAAGTTTAGCTCTATCGATCAGCTAAACCCTATACACATTTCTTATGTGCATAGTTAGAAATGAGGGTAAATGTTATGAAATATTTACTAACCAAGGTTTGTTCAGGAGTCATAATCGGTCTGAGTTTAATCCCATTGGATAATCTGATGGCTGCAACTGGAATAATAACAGGAGGGGAGGGTTCTCGTTGGGTTGTGTCCGACAGGGTTATGACTAGCAACGGTGGTCCGATTGGTGGTTTCTGTATAGAGGATGGGTCTTCTGGTTCGGGGGCCAGTGTGTATGATGCGTCCATTTCACAACAAGGAGATGCCTTTGACTATGCTTCGATGTTATGGGTCGACGGTACGCAAGTTGGTGGACATTTAACTGTTGACGGGCAAATGGCAACGTTTTCACCCGTAGATATATCAGGATTAACGATTCAGGTGAGTTATTACATTATGCCTGGCAGTGCAACATTACGTAATTATGTCACTTTCACTAATCCAACCCAAACAGACAGTAGTGTTGATGTTGATTTTGAAACTAATTTTGGCTCAGATCAATTTACTGAAATTTTGGGCACGAGTAGCGGAGACGGGGTGTTCGATACGCTTGATCGCTGGGTTGTAACTGATGATGCCACGGACCCAGATTCTGACGACCCCGTGAACACCACGGTATTTTTTGGCCCCGATGACCCTGAGGTAGTTCCGTACTTTGTATCTGATACAGTCTTTAGCTGCGGCGGTACAGAAGGCTTGCGGGCTAGCTATCACTTAACCGTTGAGGCGGGTGCGACAAAAGCCTTGATGTTCTTCCATCAAATGAGTACATCATCAGTTGACGCGCTGTCGGCTGCCACTTTGTTTGATACTACACCCAAAGAAGGAGATGATTTAGCCGCAGGCTTAACGCAAGCACATCTTGATCAAGTTGTTAACTGGCGATCATCGGTCTTGTCAATATCTAAAGAAATTATCAGCGGTCCCGATGAATCAGACAATCTAGACAATTCGACTGCAGCGGATGGCCAGATAGATCTGGTTGTGCAAGCAGGTCAAACCCAAAGTAGCGAATATGGCTTTAGTATTTCATATAACAACCCGGACAGCGTCCCCGTTATTGTTAAAGATACAGTGCCTGCCCAGTGGGATGTTGAGTTAACCGATGATGACCTGGGTAAGGCCTTTATTCAATCTGCCAACAAGAAGGACGATAGCAAAAGTGCCAGTCAAATTGAATGGCTGCCAGAACCAAGTGGTGGTTTTATTTCTGCACTCGCCCAGACTCGCGGCGCTAAGAAAAATGGCAAGTACGCACCCGCCAGTTGTGGTTCGCTTATGTTGAACGCTCGAGCTCAGGTCTATAAGCTGGAATTATCCACCGGCCTGCCCCTGGAAGACGAATCAGGTGATGTATATCCTCCTATTATTGAGTCTAATACGCTGTGCTTGGCAGCCGTTATGGATGTAAATGGCGACGGTGTCATTAAGCGTGATGGTACGGGTGATGAAGATGGCGATGGTCTTAGCGATTACGTTGAAGCCTGTGAGTATTATACTAACCCATGTACTAATGACTCAGATGGCGATGGGCTAACCGATGGTGAAGAGAGTCAACTAGGAACAGATCCCCTAAATTCGGACACCGATGGTGACGGTCTGTCTGATGCAGAGGAGGTCAACTTATACGGAACGGATCCCACAAATTCAGATTCGGATGGAGACGGGCTAACCGATGCGGAAGAAATCGCGTTAGGCACGGATCCCCTAAACCCAGACACTGATGGTGATGGCGTAACAGATTACGACGAGATACAGTCAGGAACAGATCCCCTCATTCCAGATACAAATACTGATTCAGATGGAGACGGGCTAACCGATATTGACGAGAGCCAGTTAGGAACAGATCCCTTCAACCCAGACACAGATGCTGATGGTCTGTCTGATGGCGACGAGGTTAACTTATACGGAACAGATCCACTAGACGCTGACACAGATGCTGATGGTCTGTCTGATTTTGTTGAGATCTTGTTTTATGGAACAAATCCCGTAAATTCAGATACGGATGGAGATGGTCTGCCTGATGGTACCGAGATAGCCTTCGGAACCAATCCACTCGACCCAGACACAGATGGTGATGGTCTGTTAGATGAAGAAGAAGTTTATTTATTCGGAACAAATCCACTCGACCCAGACACAGATGATGACGGTCTGTCTGATCACGATGAGCTGTTCAACTTTGGCACAGATCCCATAAACCCAGACACGGATGGAGATGGCGTGGACGATGGTATAGATCCCTGTCCAAACGATTTTACCGATCAATGCGTAGAATAAATTTTTACAGTTAAACAAAAAGTTAGGCCTGACTTAGGAATAAGTCGGGCCTGATTTCTTTTGCCTGCGTGTAAGATTGATAAATATCACGCCAACTTGCCTGGTGCCGATTAAGGGCTATATTCAACTGCAGCTGAGCCAGGGTCAACGAGACGAAAAGTGTCAGGATCTTGGTTTGTATTGCTGTAGATGGGGGATTACGCTTAGCGATGCGACTAAGGTCGTAATTGGCAAGGGCGGCATTCTTTGCCACTCTGCATAGATGCAAAATTTAAGAATTATCCCTCTATGAAGCAACATCTGGCGAAGGCCGTACTCTATTCATTGCTCGCCCCCGTATTAGTGGGGCTTGTGCTTGGCATTTACTATGCGTTGTCGGTGCAAGAAAATGGCTCGGCCATCTTTTTTACTGTCTTGTTATCGGCTCTGGCCAATGCCCATATTGTTGGTTTAGCCATGGCGGTGCTGGTGGTGCCCGGTTATCTCTTGATGTACAAACATAACAAGGTGCATTACAGCGGTATTTTAACCCTAGGCTTGCTCGGTGGCGCTGTGTTTAGTTATCTTTTTGGTGCCGGAGCCGGCTTTTTGCTTATAGTCAATGCGTTGATGGCCGCCCTTGGCAGTGGTTTGTTTCTATTCGGTTTGCGTCGCGGGCGAGCTAAAATCGCTTAACGGCTTTGTAACGAGTGATTTAAATTTAAGCAACCAGCGCATTTTCAAGCGCTAGCAGCACTTTTTTCATGATAAAAGGTTTCATTTGCCCGCCACAAAGAGTACCTTAAACACTGCGTATTCTATGTGAAGTAGTATTTAAATGAGCAAAGCGGAATTTTATCGTTCTGTGACAGAGCAGGCGCAAGCACTGATTTGTGACGAGCCCAACTTAATTGCCAACTTAGCCAACATCAGCGCCTTGTTATATATGTCGATGGACGATATTAACTGGGCCGGTTTTTATTTATTGGAGTCGCCTGAGCAATTAGTGCTGGGGCCATTTCAGGGAAAACCTGCATGTGTGCGTATTGAAGTGGGCAAAGGGGTATGCGGCACTGCTATAGCGGCGGATAAAACTCAGCTGGTCACAGATGTGCATCAATTCCCCGGCCATATTGCTTGTGATGCGGCATCCAATTCGGAAATTGTTCTCGTGGTTAAGAAAAACGGCGAGGCCATTGGCGTATTGGATATCGACAGCCCTACAGTAGGGCGTTTCGACGAACAGGATAAAGCGGGTCTTGAACTGCTGGTTGAATGTTTGGAGAAGCATATCGCATGAAAGATCTACTGAACGTCCAAGATTACCTATTTTCCATAGCCGATGTAGGTGATTGGGAAGGCGAAGAAGAGCTGGTATGTGAGCGCTTAAATGAGCTTATTCACCACGCTTGGGCACGACTACCCGATGATCTCGGCTGTGAACAAATTGACAGTATTATATCCGGTATTTGGGAACATCTTCGCGGTGACCTGGCATTAATCGATGCCGAGTTGGAAGAGTTGCTGGACTGGGTGGAACACTATATCGACTCGGCTCAAGATGAGCAGGTGTAACTGAAGGTTTAGAAATGGAAACCACAAACAAGCTAAAAGACATAAACGAAGTATTGGCATTCCTTTACGAGGAATTTCCAAACTGTTTTAAACAAAAAGATGGTATTAAGCCTCTTAAAGTAGGTATCTTTAAAGACATCGCCGAGCGTATTGAGGGCAACGAAAAAGTCAGCAAAACGCAGGTTCGTCAGGCGCTAAGAAAATATACCTCGCACTGGCGCTACCTCGAAGCGGTGGTGAATAACGAATTCCGCGTTGACCTTGACGGCAACCAGGCCGAAAAGGTTGAGCAAGAGCATGTGGATCATGCACAGACGGCACTAGAGCAAAGCCGTGCGAAAATGGCTAAGCGTAAGAAGCCAGCACGTGGTGCCAAAGAAGGTGACACAAAGGGTTACAAAAAACGCCCACAGGGCAGTGGTAAACCTGCTGCAAAAGGCGCTAAAGTCAAAAAAGCCCCAGCCGCTGAGCCTCGTCGCAGCAATAAAGTTGAACCTTTACCAAGCGAACAGGTCAAGGCTAATACCAAAGTTAAAGTAAAACTAGGTCAGGCATTGGTGAACGGTACCATCACGGAAGTCAACAAAGACGAAATCCATGTTGAGCTGGTAACCGGTATGCAAGTTAAGACAAAAGCCGATAGTCTGTACCTGGTATAAAAAAGGAGTTGTGCATGAGTAAGACGTTTTCACTCATCCCCCTGGTTGCTGCCCTTATCGCGGCACCGGCCTTGGCCTCGTTGGACAAGGTCACAATCGCTGATTTACCCATGTTGCAGCAAGAGTCGCAACACAGTACTGCCAGTAAGCGAGTGACCAACCTCTTTACCCGTGCACACTACAAGCCGATACGATTTAACGACGAACTGGCGACGCAGATGTTCGATCGTTATATCGAATCCCTGGACTTTAATCGCAGTATTTTCTTAGCGGGCGATGTTGCCCAGTTTGAGCAATACCGCGATAAGTTCGATAACGCTCTGAAGTCCGGCAAATTAGACTTTGCCTACGACTTATTTAACCTCAGCATGAAGCGTCGGTTTGAGCGTTATCAGTATTCTTTGTCCTTACTTGACAAGCCGTTCGATTTCAGCCAAGACGATAAGTATTACTTTGATCGTGAAGACGCACCATATGCGAGCACCGAAGCCGAGCTTAATGAGCTGTGGCGTCAAAAGGTTAAGTACGATGCTTTACGCCTGAAAATGACGGGTAAGGATTGGGATGGCATCAAAGAGGTGTTGGAAAAACGCTACACCTACACCTTAAAGCGCTTGGTGCAAACCAAGAGTGAAGATGCGTTCCAGATCATTATGAATGCCTTTGCCCGCTCCATCGAAGCGCACACTTCTTACTTATCACCACGTCGTGCCGAGCAGTTCAAGATGGATATGGATCTTGAGCTTGAAGGCATAGGCGCGGTGCTCAGTTATGACGAAGATTACACAGTGATCCGTTCTTTGGTTCCAGGTGGTCCTGCCGATAAAACCGGTGCCATTAAACCGGAAGACAGGGTTATAGGTGTGGCCCAAGGCGATGATGACTTTGTCGATGTGATCGGCTGGCGCCTTGATGATGTAGTCGACCTGATCAAGGGTCCTAAGGGTACCTTGGTGCGCTTACAGTATCTAAGAGGCAAGGACGACCACGGCACGCCTAAGGTAGTAGAAATCACTCGCGACAAGGTGCGCCTAGAAGACAGAGCGGCTAAATCTCACGTTTTCGATGCCAGCTACTCACAAATGAGCAGCAAGATAGGCGTTATTGAAATCCCCGGTTTTTATAACAACCTGTCAGAAGATGTAAAAGCCGAGTTGGTGAAACTTAAAGAGCAAAAGGTAGATGGCATCATCATCGACCTTCGTCAAAACGGCGGTGGCTCTTTATATGAAGCGACCAAGCTATCCGGTTTGTTTATCGACCAAGGTCCAGTGGTGCAAATTCACACCCTGAATGGTCGTATCGAGCAGCAAAAAGACAGCGACGGCGTAACCTACTATGACGGTCCTATGACAGTACTGGTTGACCGTTACAGCGCATCGGCGTCGGAAATCTTCGCCGCAGCTATGCAGGATTATGGCCGCGCTGTGATCATCGGCGAGCAAACCTTTGGTAAGGGCACGGTACAACAACACCGTGGTTTGGGTCGCAACTATGACCTATACGATAACCCGCTGGGTAGCGTGCAATATACCATTGCCAAGTTTTACCGCATAGATGGTGGTAGTACGCAACACAAAGGGGTGATCCCGGACATTAAATTGCCATCGCCCATTGATCCCGCACAGTGGGGTGAAAGCCAGGAAGACAATGCCCTTCCTTGGGACAGCATTATCCGCGCTAAGTACACCATGGTTGATAGCTTAGACGATACCATAGGTTACCTTAGTGCCGAGCATGACAAACGTATCGCCAAAGAGCCTGAGTTTGGCTATGTGCTACAAGACATTAGCACCTATAAGGAAGAGCAGGACCGTAAGTTTATTTCGCTCAATGAAAAAGAGCGCCTTAATGAGCGCGATGAGCGCGAGCAACTGGCACTGGCTCGTACCAATGAACGTTTAGTTCGCTTGGGTCTGGAGAAGGTAACCGATATAGAAAATGCCCCAGAGGTATTGGATAATTTTGACCCCTACCTTGAAGAAGCGGCTTTAATCACCCAAGATTTTATAAAGCACGGGCGTTTGGTAAAGAATAATAAGTAAGCAAATACCAAGACAAAAGGCGCGTTAAGCGCCTTTTTTGTTATTTAAGCGCTGTTAAATCTGCGCTGCTCTGGTAATCTTTGCGCTTATAACAAAAATAACCCTTGTCGCGTTGTGCGAAAGAGGCAAGGGCAGGAGAGCGATTTTGACGACAACAAAACAAGCTAAATTTATCGATGCAATGATCCCCATTACGGTGTTGATCTGCCTATTGGGCGCAGCGGTTTATCTCTATGGTGATAACTCGTCATCGGGTCCAAACCAAATAGCCTTACTTTTTGCGACCTTTGCAGCGGCCTTGGTGGGTCTGAAAAATGGCTATACCTGGAAAACCCTTGAAGAGGCGATGATCAAGGGTATCACTATTTCCCTTGGGGCTATTTTGATCTTGCTCATGGTTGGCGCTCTTATTGGTACCTGGCTGCTGTCGGGCACAGTGCCGACTTTGATCTATTATGGCTTGCAGATTATTAACCCGCATTGGTTTTATGCCGCCAGTTGTATTATTTGTGGTGTTGTAGCCATGAGTATCGGCAGCTCCTGGACCACGGCGGCGACCATAGGTGTAGCCCTGCTGGGTGTGGCCAATGGTTTGTCTCTTGACCCTGTGGTAACTGCCGGTGCGGTGATCTCAGGTGCCTATTTTGGCGATAAGCTGAGCCCGCTTTCAGAAACCACCAACCTGGCGCCAGCGGTAGCCGGTGCCGATCTCTTTGCGCATATCCATCACATGCTCTGGACCACAGTGCCCAGCTTTGTGATTGCGGTGATCATCTTTATTTTTATGGGCTTTAATGCCGAGATAAGCAGCGACGCCACCGCTATTGATGCCATGGTTGATTTGTTGGCAGCAAACTTTAATATCAATATTTTAAACCTTATGCCTTTAGTGGTGCTGCTGGTTCTAGCCATTCGTAAAATGCCTGCGTTCCCGGCAATTTCCATTGGTGCCGTGCTCGGTGCCGTGTGGGCGCTGTTATTCCAAAGTGATTTACTGGCATCTCAGGTGGATGTCAGCCAAGGTCAGCTGATCGGCTACTTTAAGCTGGTATGGGCCACCTTCTTTGATGGTTTTGCCATTAGCACGGGTGATGCAAAAATGGATGATTTGCTATCCGGCGGCGGTATGTCGGGCATGCTCAACACCACTTGGCTTATCATGATGGCGCTTATGTTTGGTGCCATTATGGAGAAAACAGGTCTGCTTGAGGTGTTTGTACGCAGCATTTTAAAAATCGCTAAGTCTACCGGCTCTTTAGTAGCGGCGACCATTTCGACCTGTATCGGTACCAACCTGGTGGCTGCGGATCAATATATCGCCATCGTAGTGCCGGGGCGTATGTTTAAAGAAGAATATAAAAAACGCGGCTTACAACCGGTCAACCTGTCCCGTACCTTGGAAGACGGTGGCACCATTACCAGCCCCCTGATCCCTTGGAACACCTGCGGTGCCTATATGCAAAGCGTGTTGTTGATCAACCCATTTGATTATGCCTTCTATGCTTTCTTTAATTTAATCAACCCGGTGCTGGCGATTATCTATGCCTACCTGGGTATCAAAATTCTCCGTATCGAGCCCAAGCATCTGCAAAGCGGTGATGACGTTGCAGCAGAAGCCGTGCCACAAGGACAAAAAAAAGAGCAGGACTCGGCGTAACAACCACAGAGTAAACAATTGCATTACGGGCATCATTTGATGCCCGCTTTAAGTTTTAGGAGACAGTCACCCATGAGTGCGACTCAACCCCATGCCCAGTATTTACGTGATTACCAAGCGCCCGCATTTTTTATCGACGAACTTGAATTAGAGGTCCAACTCGCGCCGCTAAACACACAGGTAGTAGCCCGCTCCTTGGTGCGCGCCAACCTTGATAACCCAAGCAATGAGCTGGTACTCGATGGCATAGATTTAACTCTGCTGCAGGTGCGCATTAACGACCAGGCTCACAGCGCCTATCGCATTGAAGACGAGCAGTTGATAATAGGGCAGTTGCCTGAGCAGGCTTTTACCCTTGAGATCACCACGCAATGCGCACCCGAAACCAATACCTCGCTGGAAGGCCTGTATTTGTCAGATGGTGCCTACTGCACTCAATGTGAGGCCCAGGGTTTTCGTAAAATCACCTATTTCCTTGACCGCCCCGATGTGATGGCAAGTTACAAGGTGACTATAGTGGCCGACAAGGCGCAGTTTCCACACCTTTTATCCAATGGCAATAAAATCGACAGTGGGGACTTAGCCGACGGTAAGCATTTTGCCACCTGGCAAGACCCGTTTAAAAAGCCCAGTTACCTCTTTGCCTTGGTGGCGGGTGATTTCGATGTGCTGCGCGATACCTATACCACGGCCTCGGGCCGCGAGGTGGCGCTGGAGCTGTATGTTGATAAAGGGAACCTCTCCAAAGCGCCTCATGCCATGGCCTCCCTTAAGCGCGCTATGCAATGGGATGAGCAACGCTTCGACCTCGAATACGACCTGGATGTCTACATGATAGTGGCAGTCGATTTTTTCAATATGGGCGCCATGGAGAATAAGGGTCTGAATATCTTTAACTCCAAGTGCGTTTTGGCCAATAGTGACACCAGCACAGACAGGGATTTTCATCTTATCGAGTCCATTGTCGGGCACGAGTATTTCCATAACTGGACAGGTAACCGGGTTACTTGTCGCGACTGGTTCCAGCTGTCTTTAAAAGAAGGTTTAACGGTATTTCGCGATCAGGAGTTCAGCAGTGACTTAGGCTCTCGCGCCCTTAACCGCATCGATGCCGTGAAGGTGATGCGTACTCATCAGTTTGCCGAAGATGCAGGCCCCATGGCGCACCCCATACGCCCAGAAAAAGTCATTGAAATGAATAACTTTTACACGGTAACCGTGTATGACAAGGGCGCCGAAGTGATCCGCATGCTGCATACCTTGCTTGGTGAAGCGGGCTTCCAAAAGGGCATGAAGCTGTATTTTGAGCGCCATGACGGCCAGGCGGTGACCTGTGATGACTTTGTTGCCGCCATGCATGATGCCAATGACACGGATTTATCGCAGTTTTCACTCTGGTACGGACAAGCGGGCACGCCCTTGGTTTCGGTGCGCGAAGATTACGACAGCGACGCCAAACGCTACACCCTGAGCTTAACGCAAACCCATAAGCCAACCGCGGAGCAGCCCCATAAGGACAACTTGTTAATTCCGGTGGCCATAGAGTTGTTAAATCAACAGGGGCAGCCCATGGCGCTGAAGCGTGACGGCCAAGACCTGGACAAGGTTTTACACCTGAGTGAGCAAAGTCAGAATTTGTGTTTGAGCAGGTTGATGAGCGCCCGGTCGCCGTTCTTTTTGAAGATTTTTCGGCGCCGGTGCAGGTGCAGTTTGCCCAAGCCTTGGCGGATCAATTGCATATTGTTCGCCACGCCAGCAGTGACTTTAGCCGCTGGGATGCACAGCAAGCCGCACTCAGTCATTGCGTTAATCAGGCTGTGGCGCAAGTTAATGAGCAAGTTCAGTTGCCGGATCTGGTATTGGCAACCATGAGCGAGTTGCTAAATGGCGTTTTATCAGGTGAAGAAGCTGATCTGGCTTTGATTGCCGAGCTTTTGTACTTGCCGAGCTTTGACACTCTGAGCAGCGGATATAGCGAAATCCCGGTCGATGCGCTCAATAGCATTATTGATGCTTTTGAAACGGATATTGCCAAGCATCTGCGCCCGCAATTAGAAGCCGTCGTAGAGCAGTTTAAGGACGACAAGCAACAAACAGCTCAAAGCACTGGGGTACGCGCCTTGCTTGCTGCCTGCATGTACTACCTGGCACGCCTTGATGTCGCCACCGACTATATTGCCGAGCAAGCGACCAATGGCTCTATGACCTTGTCGCTGGCGGCGCTAAAAGCCTTGGTGTTGGCGCAGCATAAGCAAGAAAACATCTTGCTTGGAGAGTTTGCAACGCGCTGGGCCGACGATGTCCTGGTATTAGATAAATGGTTTAACTTACAGGCGATGAAGCAGGGCGAACATGCCTTGAGTGATATTAGCGCCTTGTTTGAACACCCGCACTTCTCTTGGCAAAATCCGAACCGGGTAAGAGCCTTGTTGGGGCCCCTGACCATGAGCAACCCAAGGGTGTTCCATCACCAGGATGGCCGTGGTTATGAGCTTCTTGGGGATGTGCTGGTAAAGCTTAACGATATAAACCCGCAAAATGCCTCGCGGTTAATTACTCCGCTGTTGGCCTGGCGCCGTTATGACTTGGACCGTCAAGAATTGATGCGTGCCCAGTTACAACGCCTGATGGCATTACCGAATCTGAGCAAAGATCTCTTTGAAAAGGTTGAAAAAGCCTTAAGTGAATAAGCAATATTTGCGCAGCACCTAACCTATGAGCAGTGACTTGGCCCGGTAATAGGTCAAGCACTGCCATTTAAGTGTATGACGATAATACTAGTCGCATGCGCTTTCCCGCCGCTAAAAAGTATTACCGCATATGTCCGCTCTGGGCATATTTGGTCGATCCCGCCTTACCCTGACTGGGGAAAATAAATTCGTTGTGCTGGAGCGAATATAAATACAGCAATTTTTAGATTATTTGACGGTAATGTAAATTGCATTTGTCGTTAACGTTATTGTCATGTATAAAAATAGTGGTAGGATGTCATACCATTAGCATATGAAAAGGAAATTTAACGCCAGTTACAAAGCATTCATGTAGACTGTTCGTAACTGTAGCCTATCCTTTTAAATGCACAAGACTACACTAAAAACAATAACTTGATCTAAAAATTACCCGCGCTAAGGGGGAAGCAACAATGATAAGACAGCCACTATTTGTGAAGCATCGGTTAGCGCTCAGCGTCGGCGCAGCGATGTTGGGCATGAGTAGCGCCGCACACAGTGCCAGCTTTACGGTTGGTGATTTCGATATCAATTTTGATTCGACGTTCTCATACGGCCAGAGCATTCGTACCGAAAACCGTGATTTTCAGTATATAGGTAAGAGTAACCACCCACGCTTTGACTGGAGCACTTACAACGCCGCGCTTAATCCCGTATATAGTTCTAGTGACGTGTGGAGCCAACCCGGCGCCTATTCAAACAACGGCGATGCGGGTAACCTGAATTTCGACAAGGGCGATACCTTTTCGCAATTGTTAAAGGGTACTCATGAGCTGGCTATCAATGGCGAATCTTACGGCTTGTTCTCCCGCTTTATGTATTTTTACGATTTTGCCCTGATGGATGGTGATTACGCCTATACCAATCCGGTATCCGGCGAAAGCGTAGACCCGTGCGATTACGACGAAACCAAAGAGCAGGTCTGTGCCGACTTCCGTCTTCTTGATGCCTTTGTATGGGCCGACTTCGATTTCAATGAAGGTCAAAACCCGCTATCTGTGCGTTTAGGCCAACAGGTTGTTAACTGGGGTGAAAGTACACTTATCTCTCACGGCATCAACGTGAACCCGGTTGATATCGACCGCTTAAAAGCGCCGGGCGCCGAGTTAAAAGAAGCCTTTATTCCTGTGGGCATGTTATGGGCCTCATTGGGTATTACCGAAAACCTTTTCCTAGAAGGTTTTTATCAATATCAGTGGCATGAAACTCGCCTGCCTGCAACCGGCAGCTATTTCTCGACCAATGATTTTGCCTCGGAAAACGGCTTTAACCAAAACGTACAGCTGGGCTTTACCTCAAACCCGGATATCGATTTGGCGTTTTTAACCGACAGCTTGAATAACCTTGCCGCCGATTGGCAAGCAGCAGCAGCGGCTCAGGGCATTGACCCGACATCCGCAGAAGGCCAGCAATTGCTAGCAAGCATGTACCTTGCTTACCCAACTAAAGTGGCCCTGAAGGGCGAGGGTAGTCGAGGCAAAACAGAGCCTAGCGATGGCGGTCAATATGGTTTGCGCCTTGGCATGTTTATGCCTGAGCTGAACGACACCGAAGTGGCCTTGTATTACATTAATTACCACAGTCGTCGTCCGGTGATCTCGGGTCAGGTATCGGACTTTACCGCCATAGGTGAAGACTTGGCGATGATCATGAGCACAGAGATCAACAGCGACAACGTAAACGACTTGAAAGCCTTTACCAAGGCCAAGCTTGATTATCCAGAGGACATCAAGTTATACGGTTTAAGCTTTAATACCTCCATTGGTGAAACCGCGCTTGCCGGTGAATTTGCTTTCCGTGAAGACGAGCCTT
This sequence comes from Pseudoalteromonas sp. T1lg76, assembly GCF_002964725.1. Taxonomy (NCBI): domain Bacteria; kingdom Pseudomonadati; phylum Pseudomonadota; class Gammaproteobacteria; order Alteromonadales; family Pseudoalteromonadaceae; genus Pseudoalteromonas; species Pseudoalteromonas sp. T1lg76. The sequence goes on along the minus strand of NZ_PQCE01000025.1, from coordinate 226,403 downwards.
TCCAGGTTGATGACGTAGAGCTATTGTACGCAGGTATGCCTGAGCAACTGGCATTGGCAGGACTTCGTCCAGAATTCGCCGGTATTTCTCAGCTCAGCCCAGGCGATGCCACTGCGGTAGTTGGCCCAGGCGGTACGGCTCAAGGCTATATTTTACGTAATACAGCACAAGTGCAATTTACTGCAACACACCTGTTTGGCCCTGCACTGGGTGCCGATAGCTGGGCTGTGGTTGGTGAAGTAGGCGGTGTACGCATTAACAATATGCCGGCCTATGACGAATTACGCTTGAACGTTTCCGGTACTGGCCGTAGCGGCATTATGCAGGGGCCTTTGGCGGATGACTATTCGGCCTTGCATATGGCTTTGTCAAATGGTCCTGAAACCAACCCATTCCCAACGGCTTCGGCCTGGGGTTATCGTCTGATCGCCAAGGGCGATTATTATGACCTGTTCTCGGGCGTTAACTTCTCGCCGCGTTTCGTATTCTCACACGATGTCAATGGTATTACTCCAGATCCCATGTTCCTGTTTATTGAAGACAGAAAATCATTGGGCATTAATATGAATTTTAACTATCAAAATACCTGGTCTTTTGATCTTGGTTATAACTCATTCTGGGGCGGCGGCGCGACCAATACATTTGCCGATCGTGATTTTGTTTCCTTTAATATCAAATATTCAATTTAAAAGGGTATCCGTATGTTGACTAAACCTACCCTCATTGCAGCAGCATTTTGTAGCATTTTCGCTACCACTGCAGTACAGGCTAAAATTTCGCCGGAGCAAGTGGAACGCCTTGGCGCGGACTTAACGCCAATTGGCGCCGTTAAGGCCGGAAACCAAGATGGTTCTATACCTGCTTGGGATGGTGGTATCACCGAAGTGCCGGCAAACTATAAGCCGGGCATGCACCATCCGGATCCGTTTGCTGCGGATCAGGTGTTGTACACCATAGACAAATCAAATCTGGAGCAGTACAAACACCTGCTTAGTGCAGGCCAGATAGCCTTGTTTGAAGCCTACCCAGATACCTTTAAGATGCCTGTGTACCCAACTCGCCGTAGTGCCTCATATCCTCAAGCCTTCTACGATGCGACCAAGAAGTACGCCACTCAAGCCGAGTTGATTGAAGGTGGTAACGGTATTAAAAACACAGCCATTGGTATTCCATTTCCTATTCCTGCCAATGGTCTTGAAGCCATTTGGAACCACCTGCTGCGCTACCGTGGTCAGTCTATTTCGCGCTTTGGTGGTCAGGCGATGCCAACGGCTTCCGGTGCCTATAACCTGATTGGCTTTGACGAGCAGTTATTGATCAAGTACGCCGCCGACGATGCCACGCCTGAGCAGCTGGAAGAGTCAAATATCCTCTTCAAATTTAAGCAAAGCGTCACCGAGCCGGCGCGTCTTGCAGGTACCGCATTATTGGTTCATGAAACCATGGACCAAATCCTGACTCCGCGTCAGGCATGGACTTACAACACGGGTCAGCGCCGCGTACGTCGTGCACCAAACGTTGCTTATGATGCCCCGGGAACGGCGTCAGACAACCTGCGCACGACCGATGACTTCGATATGTTTAACGGCTCACCTAACCGTTACAACTGGGAGCTAAAGGGTAAGCAAGAATTATTGATCCCTTATAACAGCTACAAGCTGCACAGTGATTCATTGCAGTACGATGATATCCTCAAACCGGGTCATGTAAACCCTGAGCATCTGCGTTATGAGAAGCACCGTGTCTGGGTGGTTGAAGCAACCTTGAAAGAGGGCACGCGTCACACCTATAAGAAGCGTACCTTCTACATTGACGAAGACAGCTGGCAGATCTCTGTGGCCGACCTATACGACAACCGTGATCAACTATACCGTGTAGCTATGGCCTATGGCTTGAACTACTACGAAGTACCGGCGCAGTGGAGTACGCTTGAGGTTTATCATGACCTTAACTCTCGTCGTTACCTGGCCATTGGTCTGGATAACCAAGAAGCTATGTATGATTTCTCACAGTCATTCAATGACAATGAGTTTACATCTAACGCTCTTCGCCGCGAAGGTCGCCGTTAATCCTCGTACTTAGCCGGGCTCACCTAGTGGGCTCGGCTCCTTGATTCAATTTCTCTTTTTTGGGCGCATATTTATATGAAGTACTTGCTTAGTTGGGCAACGTTGCTTTTGTCGCTGCACGTTGTAGCTCAAACAACACCTCAGCCCGCTTACCAAGCCGAGCAGGCGACGCATACACTTTTCACCGATATTACCGCCACCGCTGAGCGTGTGATTGCCGTTGGCCAACATGGCACCATAGTGATCAGTGACGATGCTCAGCAGTGGCAACAGGCACAATCACCGGTAGACGTGTTACTGACCTCGGTGTTCTTTATTGATAACAACCAAGGCTGGGCATGCGGCCATGACGCTACCATCTTAAATACCCAAGATGGCGGGCAAAGCTGGCAAGTTCAGCAGTTTTTACCTGAGCTTGATAAGCCTTGTTTGGATATTACCTTTATGGATGCGCAACAGGGCATAGCCGTGGGTGCATACGGTATGTATTTCGTTACCGAGGACGGCGGCCAAAGTTGGCAAAAGCGCTTTCTCGATAGCTTGTTGTTTGCCGAAGACCGCGACTATTTAAATGAGCTTAAAGCCGAAGACCCAGCAGGCTATGAAAGCGAGACTGCTTCTATTTTGCCGCACTTTAACCGCATTGCGACAACCAGCAAGGGCTTGTATATAGTGGGCGAAATGGGCCTGATAGCGCACAGCAGCGACGGTGGCCAAACCTGGCAGCGTGAAGAAGAAATCTATCAAGGCTCGTTTTTTGATATTACCGAAATGGCCGATAAGCTTTATGTAGCAGGTTTACGTGGTAATGCTTTTAGTTATAGCGAAGAAGATGGTTGGCAACAGCTGATGGCGAATGAGCAGGCGACCATGAACAGCATGATGACGACTGCCGATAAGCAGCTGTATATTTTCGGCAACTCGGCGGTGATCTACCATCTGGATGATGCCAGCAGCACGCAATTGCAAAGTGAGCAACTCAGTGATGGTAAAGCCATCTTAAACGGGGTGCTGTTCAATGGACAATTGATACTGGCCACCGAAGCTGGGATCCAAAGCAAGGAGTTTAACTAATCATGCAAATTATAGTGGAAGCATTAGAGCGTAGTTTATTCCGCCATCGCATGTGGGTGATAATGGCCTTTGTGTTGGCCACATTAGCCCTGGCTTTTCAGGCTACTCAGCTTAAACTCGACGCCTCATTTAATAAAAACATCCCTCTTAACCATGAATATATGAAGGTGTACACCAAGCATGAGAAGCAATTTGGTGGCGCCAACAGCATATTAATATCCGTTTGTGATGCCGGTGGTGACATCTTTAATGAAGAGTTCTTTACTCAGTTAAAGTCGGTACATGATCAGCTTTACTTTATTCCCGGCGTTAACCGCCCCTTGGTTAATTCGATCTTCTCGCCCAGTGCCCGCTTTGTTGAGGTGGTCGAAGATGGTTTTAGTGGCGGCCCCATTATTCCTGCAAATTTTCGTCCCGATGAGCGTGGCTTAGCCCGGGTAAAAGAAAACATAGAAAAGGCCAAGGTAGTAGGGCGCATGATAGCGTCTGATTATTCCTGTGCCATGGTCAGTGCCCAGCTGATGGAGTTCGACCCACAAACCGGTGAGAAGCTCGATACCTTGGCGATTGCCGAGCAGCTTGAAAGCAAAATCCGTGATGACCTGAGTACGGACAACGTCAGCATTCATATTATCGGCTTTGCGAAAATGGCCGGTGATATCGCCGATGGTGCCAAGGGCGTATTGCTCTTCTTTGCCCTCGCCATAGTGATCACCTTTATTATGGTGTGGCTGTTCTGTAAAAGCTTTAAGCTGACCCTGTTGCCAATTGTCTGCTCCTTTATCGCTGTGGTTTGGCAGCTTGGTCTGCTCTCAACCCTGGGCTTTGGTCTGGATCCCATGTCGATTCTGGTGCCGTTTTTGGTTTTTGCCATAGGCGTGAGTCATGGTGTGCAAATGATCAATGATATCGCCAAAAAAGTACAACTGGGCAGCAGCGCTAAAAATGCTGCGGAGTCGAGCTTTAAGGCCTTGATGATCCCAGGTGGTATCGCCTTGCTATCGGACACAGTGGGCTTTTTAACCCTGCTTGCTATCGACATCGGCATTATTCGTGAGCTGGCCATTACCGCAAGTTTAGGGGTGGCGGTGATCATCTTTACCAACCTGGTGTTGTTACCCGTGATTGCTTCTTACTTGAATGTGAGCAACCTGCACGTGCTGTCCGCGGATAACAGAAATAAAGATGCGCTTTTTAAACTCCGTGAGTTACTGGTTTGCGCCACCGATAGAAAATATGCCGCCATTATCCTTATTTGTACGGCGCTGCTTTTTGCCTTCGGTTATTGGCAATCACAAAAGATGCATATCGGCGACTTGCATGCAGGCGCGCCGGCGTTGCACGAAGATGCCCGCTATAACCAGGATACCTTCTTGATCTCCGATAGATACGAGATCTCCTCGGATATCCTTAAGGTGATAGTTGAAGCCTATCCAGCGGCTTGTACCGAGCACGATGTGATGGAGCGTATTCGCCAATTCCAGTGGCGTATTGAAAACGTCCCCGGGGTGCAAAGCAGTGTGTCTCTTGCCAGTGTGGCGCAGGCGGTCAACGCCGGTTACAACGAAGGCAATTTAAAATGGCAAACCCTGCCGCGCAATACCGCATCTCTGGTGCAGGCGTCGTCGCGGGTGGAAACAAGCTCAGGCCTGCTTAATGGCGATTGCTCTGTGATGCCGGTGATCATCTTTATGAAAGATCATAAGGCGCAAAGCATAGATCAGGTAGTGGCGACGGTGAAGGAAGTGGGCGCCGAGTTTGGCACCGACAAACTGCAATTCCGTTTGGCCTCAGGTCCTATCGGCGTGATGGCGGCCACTAATGAGTCCGTATCCGAAGCGCAAACGCCCATGATGCTTTATGTCTATGGTGCTGTGATAGCCCTATGCTTGGTCAGCTTCCGCTCGGTGCGCGCGACCATAGCCGTGGTTCTGCCTCTGTATATAGTATCGACCCTGGCGCAGGCGCTGATGGTGGCATTGGAGATTGGCCTTACTGTGTCGACCTTGCCGGTTATCGCCCTGGGTGTGGGTATAGGTGTTGATTACGGTATTTATATCCTATCCTCCAAGATGATCCAGCTTAAGCAGGGCCTTAGTGTAAGTCAGGCGTATCGTAATGCCTTGGTTGAGCGGGGCAGTGCTGTGCTATTTACAGGTATCACCTTGGCAGTGGGTGTAAGTACCTGGATTTTCTCGGCGCTGAAGTTTCAGGTCGATATGGGCATCTTGTTAACCTTTATGTTCCTGGTAAACATGATAGGTGCCTTGCTTATAATTCCAGCAATCAGTGCCTTCTTGTGGTCTGACCAGAAAAAATAATGTGAATATGTGTTAACGGAAATGGCCGGTCTCGGCCATTTCTATCTATATTTTGTGAATAATGCGTCAAAGCGCTGAAATCATTGGTCTGATTTCATCGAAAAGGCTGTTTATTAGCTGTAAAAGGGTTAGAATTCACCCCGACTCCACGCTATTCAGTCACCCGTTCACAAGGCGGTATAGATTAAGGAACACACAATGACACAAAATGACGGTCACGCTAGCGTTATTCTGAATAACGTCAGCAAGCTTATTAAGAGCAAAGTTAATCCAGACAAGGTGTCACTGGTCGACAAATTCGCCCATGCGTTATACAGCAATATGTCGGCTGAGGACCTAGTACACAGAAATGACAGTGACCTCTACGGGGCAGCGCTTAGTCTTTGGAATTCCCTAGAGGGAAACAAGGGCGACGAAGCGGTGATCCGCGTAATTAACCCTGAAGTAGCAAAACACGGTTGGCAATCCTCTCACACCATCGTTGAAATCATAGCTAAGGACATGCCATTTTTGGTGGACTCGGTGCGCATGTCACTGAATCGTGCCAATATAGCTTCACACCTGTTGCTGCATACACCGTTAAAAATTCAGCGCGATAACGATGGCGCCATCATCAATCTTTCGAACCTAAAAGCCGAGCAAGAGTCGAACTCGACGAAAACAGTGTTCTTTATCGAGATTGACCGTCAAACCGATGAAGGCGAAATCAATGCCTTTAAAGCCGAGCTTGAGTCGGTTCTAAACGATGTCTCACTGGCAGTAGAAGACTGGCAGCCAATTCGCAGCAAGTTGCTTGAAGTGATCAAAGACTTGCCTAAGCGCCCGCACAATGTTGATGCGGTTGAGCTTAATGAAACCCTGGAGTTTCTAGAGTGGCTGGCCAGCGATAACTTTACCTTTATGGGTTACCGTCAATACCTGCTGACGCCGGTGAAGGGTGACCATCAGCTTAAGGGCGTGGAAGGCTCAAGCCTAGGTCTGATGAAGAACTCAGATGAAAACCATGTACGCTTACTGTCAGACATGCCAGAAACCGCTCGCAAAGAAGCGCGCAGTAATAACCTTTTGGTATTGACTAAAACCAACTCGGTTTCCCGTGTACACCGTCCGGCGCACACCGACTATATCGGCATTAAGCGTTTCGATAAAGACGGCAACGTGGTAGGCGAAGACCGTTTTATCGGTTTGTTCTCATCGAGCTTCTACAATAACAGCGCCGCCGATGTGCCGGTGTTGAAGTCGAAGATCCGCCGTGTATTGGATATGAGTGATTTCGCTGCGGGTACACACGCCTATAAAGCGGTGTTAAACCTTCTTGAAACCTATCCTCGTGACGAACTGGTGCAAGCTCGCGAAAGCGAACTACTTGATGTAGCCATGGGCGTATTGCAAATCCAAGAACGTGATATGTGTCGCCTGTTCGTGCGCAAAGACACTTATGGTCGTTTCTTCTCGTGCATGGTGTATGTGCCACGTGAGCGTTATAACACAGCGCTGCGCCGCGAAACCCAGCAAATTCTTGCAGAAGCCTTTGGCTCGAACGACAAAGTGGCCTTTACCACTTATTTCTCAGAATCAAACCTTGCTCGTACTCACTACATAGTGCGCGTGCAAGACGACAACGTAGATTACGACGTGAAAGAAATCGAAAACAATTTAGTAGAAGCTGCCCGTACTTGGGAAGATAAACTGCAATCGGCATTACTTGGTAGCAATGGCGAAGCCCGTGGTAACGAACTTAACCGCAAATACGCTAATGCGTTTGCCAGCGCTTACAAAGATCAGGTACTGCCTAGCGCTGCCGTGGTTGATATCGAAAAGCTAGAGTTGCTTGATGACGACAACAAGCTGGAAATGCTTTTCTACCGTCCACAAGAAGAAGTAAGCTCAAACATAGTACGCCTATCTTTGTTCCACAAAGATGAGCCTATTCACCTGTCTGACGTTATGCCGATGTTGGAAAACTTCGGTCTGCGCGTTATCGGTGAAACTCCATACGCGGTGAAAACGTCTGATGGCCAGGTAAACTGGATCATGGACTTCTCTATGTTGCTGAGCAACAAAGAAGTAGCGGACTTCGACAAGGTTTCTGCTCGTTTCCAAAAAGCGCTAACGGATGTTTGGAACAACCGCCTGGAAGACGACGGCTTTAACCGCCTGGTATTGGTTGGCGGCCTAGCGGGTCGTGAAGCATCAATCCTGCGCGCCTATGCCAAGTATATGCGTCAAATCGGCGTAACCTTCTCGCAAAGCTACATCGAAAGCACGTTTGCCAACTACCCGGACATCGCCACGCAAATCGTTAAACTATTTGCTAAGAAGTTCTCGGTTAAGGCTCCTGGCACAGATAAAGCCCTTGAGAAGCTGATTGCGCAAATTTACGAAGCCCTTGAAAACGTAGCTAACCTGGATGATGACCGTATCATTCGCTTGTACGTTGATATGATCAAGGCAACCTTGCGTACCAACTACTACCAAAAAGCTGAAGATGGTCTGTTTAAGTCTTACATCTCATTCAAGGTTAAGCCAAGCTTGATCCCGGATGTACCACTGCCACTTCCTGCGTTTGAAATCTTTGTTTATTCACCACGCGTTGAAGGTGTACACCTACGTGGTGGTAAGGTTGCTCGTGGTGGCCTTCGTTGGTCAGACCGTCGTGAAGACTTCCGTACCGAAGTATTGGGTCTGGTTAAGGCGCAGCAGGTTAAGAACACGGTTATCGTACCTGTTGGTTCTAAAGGTGGTTTCGTTTGTAAGCAGCTACCGAGTGAGCGCGAAGCCTTCTTTACCGAAGGTCAAGAGTGCTACAAGATCTTTATCCGCGGTCTACTGGATATCACAGACAACATAGTTCATGGCGAAATTGTTGCTCCTGTCGATGTGACTCGTCATGACGAAGACGACCCGTACCTGGTTGTTGCTGCCGATAAAGGCACCGCGACCTTCTCTGATATCGCTAACGGTATCGCGCAAGAGTATGGCTTCTGGCTAGGCGATGCCTTTGCCTCGGGTGGCTCTGTTGGTTATGACCACAAGAAGATGGGTATTACCGCCAAGGGTGCTTGGGAGTCGGTGAAACGTCACTTCCGTGAAATCGGCATTGATTGTCAAAACACAGACTTTACCGCCATTGCTATCGGCGACATGGCCGGTGACGTATTCGGTAACGGTATGTTGCTATCTAAGCACACGCGCTTACAAGCGGCATTTAACCATATGCACATCTTCATCGACCCGAACCCGGACGCAGCCACGTCTTGGGAAGAGCGCAAGCGTTTATTCGACCTGCCGCGTTCAAGCTGGGAAGATTACAACAGCGAATTGATCTCTCAAGGCGGTGGTATCTTTAACCGTAGCGCCAAGTCAATCACCTTGACGCCTGAGATTAAGAAGATGATTGGCACCAAGAAGGCGGCGATGACGCCAACTGAGCTGATCAAAGCCATACTGATGATGCCTGTAGACCTGCTATGGAACGGTGGTATCGGTACTTACATCAAGTCTAAGTCTGAAACCGACACAGACGTAGGCGATCGCGCTAACGATGCGCTTCGTATCAACGGCGGCGAGCTGGGTGCGAAGATCTTCGGTGAAGGTGGTAACCTGGGTGCGACGCAATTGGGTCGTATCGAGTTTGCTGCTAAAGGCGGTCGTATCAACACCGACTTTACCGATAACGTAGGTGGTGTAGCCTGTTCGGATAACGAAGTGAATATCAAGATCTTGCTTAACTCTCTAGTGGGTGAAGGCGACTTGACTAAGAAACAGCGTGACGAATTGCTCTATGCGATGACAGACGAAGTATCAGAGTTGGTACTGAGAGACTGTTACCGTCAAACCCAGACCATTTCCGTGACTCAGTTAAAAGGCGCGTCAACGCTTAAAGAAAAGGTACGCTTTATCCACGCCCTTGAAAAAGAAGGCAAGCTGGATCGCGTTATCGAATTCCTACCAAGCGATGAAGAGCTGGCAGAGCGCGCCGCATCAGGTAAAGACCTGACTCGTCCTGAGCTGTCTGTGTTGGTGTCGTACGCGAAAATGGTACTGAAAGAAACCTTGGTAACGGACGAAGTATCGGAAAACCCATACTACCGTCAGTTGTTGGTGCAATCTTTCCCTGCGCCACTGCGCGAGCGTTTCAATGCGGCCATGGACAATCACCCGCTACGCAGAGAAATTATTGCCACCAAGTTGGCTAACAACATAGTTAACGACATGGGTCTTAACTTTATGGTGCGCATGCACGAAGAAACCGGTGCCTCGGATGCCGAAATCGCCCTGTGCTACAGCATTGCCCGCGAAATCTTCGCCTTGCCAACAACCTGGAGCGAGATCAGTGCCCTGGACAACCAGGTTGATGCAGCGGTGCAAACAGAAATGTTGTATCAGCTTCGTCGTACCGTACGTCGTGCCACGCGTTGGTTCTTACGTCACCGCAACAAGGCCTTGACCATTGAGCAGAGCATCGAGCACTTTGCACCTTGCTTTAAAGATCTAACGGACAACCTGCACAGCTACATGGTGAGCGCAGAGAGCGAGCAGATCCGCAAAAACGCGACTGCATTGGCAGACAAGGGCGTTCCGGCGCAACTGGCGATGCGTATCGTATCGCTTTCAAGCCTGTTCTCAGCCATGGATCTGGCGGAAGTGGCAACGCAAAGCAAGCGTCCTACGGCGATTGTTTCAAGCACTTACTTCAAGCTGGGTGCGCGTATGGGTCTACACTGGTTCCTTACGCAGATCACCAATCAGCCGGTACAAAACCACTGGCAAGCCCTTGCTCGTGCCTCGTACCGCGAAGAGCTGGATTGGCAGCAGCGTACCTTGACTGATGTTGTACTGCGCAGCTTCGATGACAAGGAACAGGATGTTGATGCGCAAATCGACGCCTGGATGGACGCAAACGATGCCTTATTGCATCGTTGGCAGCAGATGCTAAGCGAATTTAAGACGTCACAAAGTCATGATTTTGCGAAGTTCTCTGTAGCTCTGCGTGAGTTGATGTTACTTGCACATAACTGTGATCAACGTAACTAAGCTCTCTGTTAATAAGCAGTAAAACTCTGTAGAATACCCCGGCCTTTGGCTGGGGTATTTTTTTCTAGGGGGATCCATGTTTTACGAATTAGCACGCCGTTTTATGTTCACCAAGGACGCGGAATGGGCGCATGACTTTGCGCTAAACAACCTACGTCGCTTTGCCAACACACCATTGTCTATGGCCTGGTCGCAAAATGTGGCCGATAAGCCAACGGAATTTCTAGGCCTGGAATTTAAAAACCCAGTGGGTTTGGCCGCCGGTCTGGATAAAAACGCCGAATGCATCGACGCCTTTGCGCAAATGGGTTTTGGTTTTATCGAAGTAGGCACGGTGACGCCACGACCACAAGCCGGTAACGATAAGCCGCGTATTTTCCGCCTACCAGAGCAGCATGCGGTGATCAACCGTATGGGCTTTAACAACAAGGGCGTAGATAACCTGGTTGCCAACGTTAAGGCATCAAACTATCGCGGTATCCTGGGTATTAATATAGGCAAGAACAAGGACACGCCAAACGAGCAAGGCAAGGATGACTACATCCACTGTATGCGTAAGGTGTTCGAGCACGCCTCGTATATCACGGTGAATATTTCTTCGCCGAACACGCCGGGTCTGCGTGATCTGCAGTACGGTGAGGCGCTGGATGATCTTTTATCCAGCCTGAAAAATGAACAGTTGGATCTTATTGCCAAGCACAATAAACAGGTGCCCATGCTGGTGAAGGTAGCCCCTGATCTTGATCAGGTGCAGGTAGAGCAGGTTACCCATTCTTTGTTAAACAACAAGATAGATGGCGTGATTGCGACCAACACCACCTTAGATCGCACCGCGGTGCAGGGCCTGCAGTATGCGGATGAAGCCGGTGGCTTGTCTGGTCGTCCTGTGCGTGCCAAGTCTTTAGAGGTGATCAAGGAGATCAAGCGTATTTCCAATGGTCAGTTGCCTATTATCGGCGTCGGCGGTATCGACAGCGCTGAAGCGGCCAAAGAGAAACTCAATGGCGGAGCAGATTTGGTGCAGATTTACACCGGATTTATCTACGAAGGACCGGCGCTGGTTAAACGGATTTTAAGCGGCTTATAAGGATCCGCTATTAATACGGACGATCCCTCGTAAAATATTATTAGAATTAATTTTACAGGGGATCGCCAAGCGCTATAATCCAAAGTTATAAGCATTGATTTTATTGACTTTAATTTATATTAAATCGAGGAAGGGATGTTACAGGCACAACAAGATTGGCAATGGCAAGTATGCGAAGAGCGCAATACACTGTTACTCGACATGGGTGACATGCAGTTTTGCACGCCGTATAAAAGCCGCCAGTTGATTGATGAAGCCTTTACCCAGCCCAAGTTTAATCTGCGTGATGCCGAGTTCTATCAGCAGGTTTGTCAGTACCTAAGCGGGTTTTCGCTGTGGAATGATGCCCATATCTGTCAAATTGCCCTTAACGCCACCGCGGTCAAACACTACCTTAAGCCCATGCTGGCGAAAAGCTGGTTCTTCGCCCCCTATACTGGCAACCAAGCCAACCACGAAGCCGTGGTACAGCTGACTTCTTCCCAGCAAAGTGGACAATTCCTGATTGTTGACTGCGCCGAGCAAGCAAGTGTGTGTCTATGCCTTGAGTCTAGCTTTGCCCTTGATGAAAATTTACAGCTGCAACAGTTTGCTGTGATCAAGGTGCTAAACGACCGTATCACACCGATTTTCTCCGCCCAAGGACAACAAAAAAGCGCCTAAGACAAAGGGGCTGTGATACAATCTCGGGGAATTTACGAGATAGGAAAGTCACCTTGCAATTTGTCGCTTCTACATCCATTGGCATAGAACAACTGCTACAACAAGAACTCACCGAACTAGGTGCTGAAGTTACCAAACAGCGCGTTGGTGCCGTCGAGTTCAGCGCCGATAGTTTAACCGCACAAAAGGTGTGCTTGTGCACCCGCTTGGCCACCCGCGTCATGTTGGTGTTGCAACAAGGCAGCGACATCGAAGATAAAACCTCCCTGTATAATTTTGCCCGCTTTCAGCCATGGCAAGAGTTTTTCGGTCCGGATCAATCCTTTGCGGTGGAATTTAGCGGCACCAATCGGCAGCTGAAAAACACCCAGTTCGGCGCCTTGGTGATCAAGGATGCCATTTGTGACTATTTCTATGACTTGTACGAGCGTCGTCCCAGCGTCAGCAAAGAAACGCCGGACGTACGTATGGTTGCCAAACTTAACCGCGATAAACTGACCCTGTATATCGACTATTCCGGCCCACGCCTGTCGCAACGCGGTTATCGTAGCGCCCAGGGTAAGGCACCATTAAAAGAACACCTAGCTGCAGCGCTGGTGATGCGTAGCGGTTGGCTGGATGACACCAGCAAGCCTTTATTCGACCCAACCTGTGGCTCCGGCACCTTGCTTATCGAAGCGGCGCTGATGGCCCAAAACAAGGCACCCGGGCTATCACGCGAAGGCTTTGCCTTTGAGCGCCTGCCCAGCTTCCGTATTGCCAAATTTAAAGAGCTAAAGCAAAGCATTAAAGACCAGGTTAACGATGACGTAAAACCTTGGCTTATCGGTCGCGATATCAACCCTCAGGTAATTAAAAAGGCGCAAGAGAATGCAGCCAACGCCGGCGTGAGTGAATGTATCGACTTTGCCGTTGGTGATCTTGCCGATATGAAGGCGCCAGCGAAACGCCCTGGTGTGCTGCTGGCGAACTTGCCTTATGGTGAGCGCCTTGGCTCTATGGCGGAAATCGTCGCCCTGTATCGCCAAATGGGTCACCAGTTGAAGCAGCACTTTTGCCATTGGCGTGCAGCACTTTTGATCAGCGAGCCAGAAATGCTCAAGCTGTTTAAACTGGTAAAACACAAGCAATACAAGTTTAAAAACGGCCCGCTCGATACCTTGTTGGCCCTATACGATATTACCGAGCAGCAGACACAAGGACAGAGCGAAAGCAAAACGCCATTGCATTTTGAAGAGTCCGTGGCCTTTGCCAATCGCCTGAAGAAGAACCGTCAGGCTTTGAAAAAGTGGCTTAAAAGCGATGAGATCAGCGCCTATCGTCTTTACGATGCGGATATTCCGGAATACAACGTTGCCGTTGATGTTTACCAAAACAGCGCTGTGATTTACGAATACGCAGCGCCAAAGAATATTGACCCCAATGTTGCGCAAAAGCGCCTGCAGGACGTGCTTATGCTCACCTGTGAGACCTTGGAAATTGCGCCGGGACAAATTGCCCTGAAGGAGCGCCGTAAGCAAAAGGGCGATAGCCAGTATCAAACTCAGGGCTCTCAGGGTAAAACCATGGTGGTCTCTGAGTACGGCGCTAAATTTGAGGTGAACCTGTTTGATTACCTCGACACCGGCATCTTCCTGGATCACCGTTTGGCCCGTAAGCGGGTGCGTGAGCTGAGCCAGGGTAAACGTGTACTTAATCTTTTCGCCTATACCGGTACCGCATCGGTGCAGGCGGCGCTTGGCGGTGCCAAGTCGGTAACCACGGTGGATATGTCAAAAACCTATTTGCAGTGGGCGCAGCGCAACTTTGCCCTCAACAACTTGAAAAGCCCGCGTTACCGTTTTGAGCAGGGCGATTGTATCGAGTGGCTTAAGCGTACCCGCGGCGAGTATGATCTGATCTTCTTAGATCCGCCGACCTTCTCTAACTCGAAACGCATGCGCGACAGCTTCGATGTGCAGCGTGATCATGTGACCCTTATCAAGGATGCGTCCAAGCTACTGGCCAAGCAGGGCACCTTGTTATTTTCCAATAACAAGCGCGGCTTTAAGATGGATGTGGATGCCTTGGCATTACAAGGCTTGCAGTGTGAAAACATTACCGAGCAGACTCAGTCGCCGGACTTCGCCCGCAACAAGCATATCCACAATGCCTGGTTGATCCGCCATGGCTAAGGTGGTGCTCTATCATACCGATGGCTGTCATCTATGTGAGCAGGCGCAGGCATTATTGCAACAGCATCAGGATATCGAAGCCATTGAGTTGCGCGATATTATCGACCAGCCACAGTGGCTCGAAGCGTATCAGATACGCATTCCGGTGCTGGCTTTGGCACATAACCCACAGGCCGAGCTGGGGTGGCCTTTTGACCAGCAGGCAATCAGCGAATTGATTAAGCAGTATGGACCTAATTAGAATAACAAACGGGCAACTAGCCTATGGTACGCATCCCTTACTTGACGGCGCCAATGCCGTTATCGAACAAGGCGAGCGAGTATGTGTGGTGGGCCGCAACGGCGCCGGTAAGTCGACGTTTTTAAAGGTACTAAGCGGTGATGTTTTACTCGATGATGGTGATATAAACCAGGTTGGCGAACTAAAAATTGCCCGCTTAGAGCAAGATCCCCCACGCGACAGCGACGGTACAGTCTTTGATTATGTGGCCGATGGCTTACCTGCCTTGGCGCGTTTGCTAAAAGAATTCCATAACCTCAATGCCGCCTTGGCGGTTAATGCCGACGATGATAAGGCACTGGAGCGCTTAGCGAACATTTCTGCGGAAATAGAAGCCAAAGACGGCTGGCGTTTTGAGTCTAAAATCAAGCTGGTACTGGGGCAATTACAACTGGATGCCGATGCCTTGTTAGCCACCTTATCCGGTGGTTGGTTGCGCAAGGTGGCCCTGGCCAAGGCGTTAGTAGGCGAGCCTGATTTACTGCTTCTTGATGAGCCTACCAACCACCTGGATGTGGCCTCGGTGCAATGGTTAGAGCAATTCTTAAAAGAGTTTAAAGGCGCCATCGTCTTTATTTCCCACGACCGTGCCTTTATCCGCGCCCTGGCGACACGTATTCTCGATTTAGACCGCGGGCTGCTTGTCTCTTATCCCGGTGATTATGCCACCTACTTAGAGCGTAAGGCTCATGATTTAAAAGTAGAAGAGCAGCAAAACGCCGAGTTTGATAAAAAGCTCGCCGAAGAAGAAGCCTGGATCCGCCAGGGTATTAAAGCGCGTCGTACCCGTAATGAAGGACGTGTGCGGGCGCTGAAATCTTTGCGTCAGGAGCGTAAACAACGTATCGAGCAAGTAGGCAAGGTGGACTTAAACATAGAAACCGCCGCTCGTTCGGGCAAACTGGTGGCCGAGGCACAGCACTTATGCCATGCCTTTGGTGATAAGGTCATAGTCGATGACTTTTCGACCTTGCTTATGCGTGGCGACCGCGTTGGCTTGGTTGGCCCTAATGGTGTTGGTAAAACCACCTTGTTAAAGTTGTTGTTTGGACAACTGCAGCCAAACAGCGGCAAGCTCAAGCAAGGGGTGAACCTGGAAATCGCCTATTTCGATCAGTATCGTGCCAAGCTAGATGAAGAAGCCAGCGTTCAGGATAACGTCGCAGATGGTAAGCAGGAAGTGCAAATTGGTGGTCGCAGCCGCCATGTACTGGGTTACTTGCAAGACTTCCTGTTTCCGCCAAAACGTGCCCGTACCCCGGTTAAGGCGCTCTCGGGCGGTGAGAAAAACCGCTTATTATTAGCCAAGATCTTCTTAAAGCCTTCCAATGTACTTGTGCTTGACGAACCGACCAATGATCTGGATATTGAAACCCTTGAGCTGCTTGAAGAAATCGTGAACCAGTATCAGGGCACAGTCTTGATAGTCAGCCACGACCGGGAGTTTATCGATAACACCTGTTCGAGCGTCTGGGGTTTTGATGGTGAAGGTAAAATCACCGAGGTAGTGGGTGGTTACAGCGATTATGAAGCCTATAGGCAGCAGATTTTGGCGGCCGAGGAAGCAGCTAAAAAACAAGCACAAAAAGCGACCCTTGATACGCCCAAGGCAGTGAAGCAAAAATCTGCGAATAAATTGTCTTATAAGCATAAACGCGAGTTAGAACAACTGCCTAATCAGGTAGAAGAACTGGAAGAAGCTATTGACAGCCTGCAGCAAGAGGTCAATAGTAGTGACTTTTTTAAGCAAGACAATGAAATAACCAACGCCAAGTTGAACCTATTGGCAGAGCTTGAGTCGAAGCTTGAAGCTGCGTTCGCCCGTTGGGAAGAACTCGAAGAATTACAAAATCAGTAGTAGGGAAGAAGATGAAAAAATCCTTGGTTGCATTGAGCATATTTGCGGGCCTTAGCGCCAGCGCGCAAGCCGCGGTATATCAACTAGAAGAACTTAGTACCTTAGACACTGCAAAACACCACTTTATCACCGACGCCAACAATAACGGTGAAGTAATAGGCCAGGTCCGCGGCATTTATAACCTGCCTATCGACGTTAGCTATATCGATTTTACCGAGAGCATCATTACTCGTGCCTATGATAATTGGAAAGAAGACCGATTTGATGCAATCGACAAGGAAATTACCTTTACCCTGGACGATATTGCCGGCGGAAATTTAAATGCCGATGCCTTAACCTTTATGTTGGGCTTCTTGTCATCAAATAATGGCAATGAAAACTGGCAGAAGCTCGCCGATGTGGCTGCGGTAAACTTTACTCCGAGCCCTGCGGTTGAGCAGGTATTACTCGATCAAACATCTACTGATTACGATGGCTACACCCGCAGTGTCAGTAACTTATATAACGCCATCAGCGAAGATGGCGTGCGCGTGGGCAGCGGCTCGGCGCCTTATAAGAAAATAGAATTTACTCCCAGTGGTGAAAATGAAGCAGAAACCTACTTTGTTCGTGACTATCGCTCGCGTGGCGTAGTGGTGTCGCCCACGGGCGAGGTCAGCACGCTTGAGCCTGTCTCTGCTCTGTACGGTGGCACCAGCATGGCTTCCGATATAGTGCAGCGCCCCGATGGCGGCTACTATGTGGTTGGTAGCGCATCCATCGGCGTTCCCGTTGACCGCCAGGAAGATTATGACGAACGTTGTGACGGTGAAGACGAGCCTGTTGCTGTGTGTATTTGGCGCATGGAAAACTTAGAGGCCAGCAATGCCCTGGGTGCCTTTTATGATCGCCGTGCAATATTGTGGACTCTGGACGCGGATTTAAACACCGTTGAAACCAAGGATCTTGGTCTTGGCCTAGTGCCTGATGAAGACGAGGGACATGCATTTAGCTCGGTGGCGTTAGCCGTAAACAGTCAGGGGATCGCTGTAGGCTATTCTCATGTACGTAAATACGATAATGATACGCTACGGGTTATGCCTGTGGTTTTCAAAAACGGTGAAGTAATAGAGCTACTAAACCAGGAAGATGATTGGTTTAGCGGTAAAGCGGTAGCCATTAGCGAAGCCGGCATTATTACCGGATATGGCAATAAGGCTATAGACAACAGAAATACCACTAAATTTTTCTACCATGATCTCAACACGGGTCAAACCGTGTTCCCAAGTGACTACTTTGTCAGCTCAAGCTCTGTGGCCCGCGATGTTAACATCCATGGCGTGATCATAGGTGAGGGTGAGGTTGATGTAGTGAATTCATCAAGCCGTCGCCGCGAAGGCTTTATTTACAACATTGGCGATGACACGGTAGCTAATATTAATGACTTGCTTCCTTGTTATGATATCGATGGCGAAAGTAATTACCCTTACAACTTTGCCGAAGCAACAGCCATTGACGATGATGGCGTTATCTATGGTGTTGCTACTAAGAGCAAAGAAAAGCTCAATGCCCGTGGTGAAGTCGAAGTGGATGACAGTGGCAAAGTTCTTTTTGAAAGTGTGGCAATGCCGGTTAAATTAAGCCGCATAGCAGGTGGTGAGATTGAAGAGTGTCCACCGGAAGCGGCCGGCAGCTATGAGCGCCAAAGTGGCTCATTAGGTTGGCTGGCACTATTGGCCTTACCTTTATTGGCGTTGAGACGTCGTTTTAAATAATTGTCTTAGTACATTAAAAAAGCCCGGTTTTACCGGGCTTTTTATTACATGTTTTAAACCACCTGCGATGCAGGTGGCATTTATATTTAGAAATAGGCTCTGACACCTAAACGCAAGTTACGTCCAGGTAAAGGGGCCTGATCCTTGATAAAGGATGTGTGAACAAAGCCAAGTTCATCCCCTAGGTTTTGCGCCTGCAGATAGGCAACGCCATCGAATTGACCCAGGCTAAAGTGATAGTTCACCTTAAAATCTACCAGGGTGTAGGAATCAGTCTTGGTTTCGAACGCACTGAAATCATCCTGCTCAAGGTAATGGGTGGCAACCAAAGCAAAATCCCAATCTTTATAGAGATAATTTAACTGGGAGCCGATTTTTGCCGCCGGGATGCGTGGTAGATGCTCGCCATCTTTGAGTTTTGCCCTAACAGAATCGGCGAAGCCTTTGATTTGCCAGCTTGATGACAAGGCGTAGTGTGCATCTAGCTCAAATCCGTAGAGCTCGGCGTCGCCACTGCGATATTGATAAACGGCGAGGGCGTCATCGTCGGCAAGTGTAGCATCGGTAAAACCAGCATCATGGTCGAATACCAGTCCGGTATTCTCCTGATAGTAGAAATCGTCCACGTCGTTATAGAAGGCGCTGAAGTTAAAACCAAAATCGCCCACATATTTACGCCAGCTGAAATCGATATTAGTCGCGGTTTCCTGAGCTATGTCTTCGCCTTCAAAATGCGCTTCACCGTCTTCAATATGGTAGGCCAGGCCCAGCTCATAGGTGCCGGTAGCAATATGGGTGCCGTTAGCAAGCAACTCGCCGGTTAACGGCGCTCGCTCGGAGCGCGATACACTTAAGGCCAAGGCATAGCCGTCCTGGTAATTCCAAATGCCGCCAAGTGAGAGGCTTAAGTTGGTATCGCTGTACTCATAAGCAGTCGTTGACTCTTCATGACCCGCTTCTTCGTGGTCGTGATGGCCGACTTCATCGCTTATCTCGCTGTCTAGTTGATAGTCTTCGACACGGGCACCTAACTCTAGGGTCCAACGCTCAAATTCCCGCTCTTCCAATAAATACAGGGCATGCACCTTGGTTTTGGTCGACGGGGTGAAAGCTTCTTCGCCGGCTGCGCTATAGTCGGAATCACTGTAATGATAACCTAGGGTGCCATGCCAGTTTCCGAGACGGTGTTTGGCGTTTAAACGGGCCTCGCGGCTGGTATTGCTAAACAGGGTGCCTAGGGTCTCGCCTTCGATTTCACCATGTTCATAGTCGCTGTATCCGGCGCGCAGCGTCAGGGCTTCAACAAAGCTGTCATGGAAAGAGTAGCTTGCGAGCGCCTGCCAGCGATCTTGCTGCATTCGTGCAAATACGCCTTCTTCGCCTTCATGCTCCGCTTCATTATGGCCATCAAGCTCATCTTCATGTCCGTGCTCATCTTCATGGCCATGATCATGGGCGTGAGCGGGAATGCCATAGTCAGTTTCTATGGTGCCGTAGGAAAGGCCCAGGGTCCAATGCTCGCTGACATAGCTGCTGCCGATATTTACCGTAGCACTGTCGATAAAGGTGTTGGCAACGCGGTCATGGCGCTCTAGTTCGCCATCTTCTTCAAGGGTAAAGGTGGGTGTTTCATAGTCATGGCCAACGCGATCGCTGCCATCAACATGGAAATTAAAGCCATCATACCCTGAGGTAAATTTGCCCGCATAGGTATTGGTGTTGGAAACCGTATCATGGCTGTATTCGGCGGCTCCTTGATAGCCTTCGATACGATCCGTTGGAATACGGTTATCGACCACATTAACCACGCCGCCAATGGCGCCGGAGCCATAAAGCAGGGTTGCTGGGCCGCGTAATACTTCTATTTGTTCGGCAACGATGGACTCGGTGGCCACCGCATGATCTGGGCCGACGCGTGAGGCATCGCCGCTGTCCAGGCCGTTTTGGGTGATTTTAACGCGCGGGCCGTCTAAGCCACGGATCACTGGGCTTGAAGATACCGGACCGAAATAACTGGCATTAATGCCAGGTAGGCCTTTTAATGTTTCGCCTAAGGTTGGCTGGGCTCTGTCGCGTAATTCATCGCCACTGAGTACGGAAACCGGCGAGACCATGTCGAGGTTGTTTTTATCTAACCCTGATGCGTAGATCACCACGGTTTCAATCGCCGAGGCGCTGAGCATGATATCCAGTTGTTGCGCTTGTGCACTTACTTCCAAGCGCTTATCTATGTAGTTTTCTTTGCTGAAATGCAGCTGGCCAGCCTGATCTAGTTCAAGGGTGAAATAACCTTGCTGATCGCTTCGCACACTATGTTGCTTGCCATGGTAGTGGATCACTACGTCACTTAAGGGTTGTTGTTGCTCATCGACGACGCGGCCAGTAACCGTGCCGGCGAAGGCGTTTGCCGAGCCGAGTAGGGCGGCGACGGCACAGGATATTGCGGCTGGTTTAAACATAAAGAAAATCCGTTAACTAACAATGGTGATACTATAACATTATAAAATCATACAGCACAATAATGTTATAGTATAACTTAAATAAAATTTGCATGAGCGAGAGTACACTATACTTATTGCTATCGAGTAGCCAGCGTAGACATCTTTGCCATGAGCGACAGAGGAAGGGTCTTTAAAGCACATTTTGCTATTGTGGACAATGTCCATCATTGTCAGCTAAACGAACACTTTACTACCTCACGCAGAGATGAAGAGCTGCTTGATCATTTTATTCTACGTCTAATCGGCTTTTGTCTGTTTGCTTATCGCCATGATCTGGTCTTGTGTGAGAGCAAACAAAAGCCGCAAATCGATATTGTTGCCTACGATCTCCATGACGATTATGAACTGGTTATAGAAGTATTTAATGACAATTGCGATGAATTAACCAAGATTTATAATCGCGCCCAGTCTTTGTATGTGATCACCACCATCCCCATTAATGACGAGCTCACTAGTTGGCAGTTAGCCCATAATCGCGCCGAGCTGATCGCCTTGGAACCGGGTTTTGTTAATGCATTGGAAGCTGTGCTAGCGCGCTCTTTGCATTGGGATGTATGTGTGGAGTGGGATCAGTTGAGTATTACCACGGCTGAATGCTATGTAAGCTCGCAGGTTTTGATAAGCTGGCCCTGAGATTAGCCTTCATTGTCACTGGAAATAACCAGATCACCGTCTGGGGTGCTGCAGCACAGCAAAATTTCGCCATCACGGACAAAGGCCAGCGGCTCGTGGCTATAGTTGACATTCCCTTGCACCAAAACAGCCCGACAGGCACCACAAAAGCCCTCGCGGCATTGATAGGCGGGAGTTTCTCCTTGGCGCTCCAAGCTATGCAGGATAGATGGACTATCCGAGTCATGGGTTAGTGCTTTGCCGTTAAAGGTAATATTGGTCTTAGTTGCTTTGCACACGGATTATGTACTGATATGAGGGGGAAAAGGGGCTCACAAGGAGCCCTTCTTATTATAGGTCGAAGTCGCCAAAGTCGTTGGCATCAACCTCTGAGTCGATTTGACCGACCAGGTAAGAGCTAATTTCTGCTTCTTGTGGCGCCACCTGAACGTTGTCCGATACCAACCAGGAGTTGATCCATGGAATAGGGTTACTCTGAGTGGCAAACTGTGCCGGCAGACCTACCGCGCTCATACGCACATTGGTGATGTATTCCACATATTGGCAAAGAATGTCTTTATTCAGACCTATCATGGAGCCGTCTTTAAACAGGTATTCGGCCCATTCTTTTTCCTGCTCAGCGGCATCGACGAACATTTGTATAGCTTGCTCACGGCACTGGGCAGCGATTTCGGCCATTTGTGGGTCGTCCTTGCCTTCTTGCATAATGTTCAAGATATGCTGAGTGCCAGATAGGTGCAGGGCTTCGTCGCGCGCGATCAGCTTGATGATTTTCGCATTACCTTCCATCAGCTCGCGCTCGGCAAAGGCGAAGGAGCAAGCGAATGATACATAAAAGCGAATGGCTTCAAGGATATTCACCGACATCATGGCCAAGTACAGGCGCTTTTTCAGCTCATACAAGGAGACATCAATCTCTTCACCATTAACCATGTGCTGGCCTGGGCCATACAGGTTATAAAGTGAGGTTAGGTGGATCAGGTCGTCGTAATAACGGGTCACTTCCTCGGCGCGATCGGCGATTTTTTCATTGGTCACTATGTCATCGAAAATAACTTCCGGTGACTGAGTCACGTTACGAATAATATGGGTGTACGAGCGGCTGTGAATGGTTTCACTAAAGGCCCAGGTTTCAATCCAGGTTTCCAGTTCGGGCAAGGAAACAATAGGCAGCAGAGCCACGTTTGGTGAGCGGCCTTGGACGCTGTCGAGCAGGGTCTGGTACTTAAGGTTGCTTAAGAAGATATGACGCTCATGCTCAGGCAGAGACTGAAAATCAACGCGGTCTTTACTGACGTCTACTTCCTCTGGACGCCAGAAGAAGGATAGTTGCTTTTCGATCAACTTTTCAAAAATTGGGTACTTTTGCTGGTCATAGCGCGATACGTTCACCGTTTGTCCGAAAAACATCGGTTCTTTTAATTGGTCGTTACGATTACGGCTAAAAGTGGAGTATGACATGGTCGTGGGATCTCAAAATCAGGGTCGAACAACAAAGCAAAGCGGCTCAGAAGCCGCTTGCTTAATTATTATTATATCTTACAAGCGCCGCCTTCACAGCCGTCATCGGCCTGAGGCTTAAACTCGTCTTGGGCGTCCGAGGCACCATCACGGGTGTTGTGATAGTACAAGGTCTTCACACCCAGTTTATAGGCAGTCAATAGATCTTTAAGCAAGAGCTTCATAGGCACCTTGCCGCCATCGAACTTATTCGGATCATAATTGGTGTTGGCCGAAATAGTCTGGTCAACGAACTTTTGCATTATGCCCACTAGCTGCAGGTAGCCATCGTTCGATGGAATATCCCACAGTAATTCATATTGATCTTTAAGACGCTCATACTCAGGTACAACCTGCTTAAGGATACCGTCTTTAGATGCCTTAACGCTGATATGACCGCGCGGTGGCTCAATACCGTTAGTGGCATTTGAGATTTGCGACGAGGTTTCAGAAGGCATTAGAGCCGACAGCGTTGAGTTACGCATGCCGTGAGCTTTAATGCTTTCGCGCAGACCATCCCAATCCAGGTGCAGTGGCTCATTACAGACGCTATCAAGATCCTTTTTATAGGTATCGATAGGCATGATGCCTTGCGAATAAGTGGTTTCATTAAACTTAGGACACGCGCCTTTTTCTTTAGCCAGCTCGTTTGATGCTTTCATCAGATA
This sequence comes from Pseudoalteromonas sp. T1lg76, assembly GCF_002964725.1. Classification (NCBI taxonomy): domain Bacteria; kingdom Pseudomonadati; phylum Pseudomonadota; class Gammaproteobacteria; order Alteromonadales; family Pseudoalteromonadaceae; genus Pseudoalteromonas; species Pseudoalteromonas sp. T1lg76. The sequence continues at coordinate 202,784 of NZ_PQCE01000025.1, read as the reverse complement.
GTACTGAATCGCTTCAAAGGTTTTATGCGTCAGGCCGTTGGCACTGCCATCCGAATAACGCTTACCATTTTTCGCCAGATAGTAGGCGAAGTTGATCACGCCCACACCCAAGGTACGACGACCCATGGTGGCATTGTAGGCAGCCGGTACCGGGTATTCTTGATAATCCAACAGGTTATCAAGGGCACGTACGGCCAGCTCGGCGAGCTCTTCAAGCTCGTCCAGTGACTCAATGGCGCCCAGGTTAAAGGCTGACAGAGTACACAGAGCGATTTCACCGGTTTCGTCGTTCACATCGTTCAGTGGCTTGGTTGGTAAAGCGATTTCCAGACACAGGTTAGACTGGCGTATCGGTGCAACCTTGGCATCAAACGGGCTGTGAGTATTACAGTGGTCAACGTTCTGCAGGTAGATACGGCCTGTGCTGGCACGCTCTTGTAAAAACATTGAGAAGAGTTCAATGGCCTTGATACGCTTCTTACGAATAGACTCATCTTGCTCGTATTTTACGTAAAGCTCTTCAAACAGCTGCTGATCTTCAAAGAAGGCATCGTAAAGACCCGGTACATCCGATGGGCTGAACAGGGTGATAAAGCCGTCTTTGATCAAACGGGTATACATCAATTTGTTGAACTGCACACCGTAGTCAAGGTGACGTACACGGTTATCGTCAACACCACGGTTGTTCTTAAGTACCAGTAGGTTTTCAACCTCTAGGTGCCAAAGCGGGTAGAACAGAGTCGCGGCACCGCCACGTACGCCGCCTTGCGAACAGCTTTTAACCGCCGTTTGGAAGTGCTTATAAAAAGGTACACAGCCTGTGTGGTAGGCTTCGCCGTTGCGAATTGGGCTACCTAAGGCGCGAATACGACCAGCGTTGATACCGATGCCAGCGCGCTGAGATACGTATTTTACAATCGCCGATGAAGTGGCGTTAATTGAATCCAGGCTGTCGGCACATTCGATCAGTACGCATGAGCTGAACTGACGCGTTGGTGTACGCACGCCCGACATAATAGGCGTAGGCAATGAGATCTTAAACAAAGACACCGCATCATAGAAACGCTTCACATAATCAAGGCGCGTCTCTTTGGGGTAATCTGAGAACAAGCTGGCAGCAACCAAGATATACAGGAACTGGGCGCTTTCATAAATATCGCCGGTGACGCGGTTTTGTACCAGGTACTTACCTTCCAGCTGTTTAACGGCAGCATAGCTGAAGTTTAAATCGCGGCTATGGTCGATAAACTGATCCATCTGCTCGAATTCCGACTGAGTGTAGTCGGTCATTAAATGCTGATCGTAACGCTTGTCTTCAACGAGCTTAACAACATGATCATACAGCTTAGGTGGCTCAAAACGACCATAGGCTTTTTTACGCAGGTGGAAAATAGCCAGACGCGCCGCCAAATACTGGTAGTCAGGCGTATCTTTAGAGATCAAGTCCGCCGCCGATTTGATAATCGTTTCGTGAATATCTTCGGTGCGAATGCCGTCATAGAATTGAATATGGGACTTAAGTTCTACCTGAGATACAGATACATTATTGAGCCCTTCAGCGGCCCAAGTAATGACACGATGAATTTTATCTAAATCCAACGCTTCCTTACGTCCATCGCGTTTGCTAACAGATAACTGTTGAGTCATAGTTATTGCCCGTAATTATAATTAGTTGTATTAGCGCACAGCTGTTAAAAGTGTCTTTTTCAGCTATTGCAGGCGATGTATTTACTACGTTTTAGCATACCTTCGCTTTGCGCCATCGCCCACGGCCACCAAGCATTTAGAGCTGTATAAGATTCAAACACTAGATATGGTGTTTTCATCATTGTGATTCACAAGATAGTGGGGTCTGCGTGTATTTGCAAGAGGTGCAAACTGTGACAATCTGTGGATAAGTCGCCACGGTTAGTGACCGTTAACCTTCAAACATTTTTAACTCTGTCGGTCAGCGAAAAGCAACGTCAAAAAACACAAATTTAATGATTTTTTCCAAGTCTAACCGACTGGGTTTTTTATCATCAAGTCGACCATCTTTTCATCACGCTAATTCTTACCAGCGCACTATATCTGGTGTTTAAAAAATAACAAACCACCAGATATAGTGTATCCGCAGTTTTAAAAAACGCCAGGCGGATTCGCTACACTTGCGTTACGCCAGCTTTTCAAAGTGCAAAATGTAGTTAACGTCTAGGTCCTGGCCTAAGGTGTATTGTTTAGTCAGTGGGTTGTAGCTTAGCCCGGCACTGTGGCGAACTTTGAGCCCGGCCTGTTCAGCCCATTGGATAAGCTGCGATGGGCGAATGAACTTTTTATGGTCGTGGGTACCCTCGGGCACAAGTTTAAGTAATTTCTCGGCGCCAACAATGGCAAACAGATAGGCCTTGGCGGTTTTATTTAAGGTTGAGAAATAAACCTGGGCACCGGGTTTGGCAAGGGCGGCAGCGCTAGCTATCACGGATTGCGGATCCGGCACATGCTCAAGCATTTCCATACAGGTCACAATATCGAAACGCTCTGGATGCTCCGCCGCATATTGCTCAGCGGTAATTTGTTGGTAATCGACTTTAACACCAGACTCTAAACTATGGAGCTTGGCTACATTCAGTGGCTCACGACCCATATCTATGCCGGTGACCTTGGCCCCGAGTTTGGCCATGCTCTCGGCGAGGATGCCACCGCCACAGCCTATATCCAGAGTTTCTTTGTCGGCAAGGCCGTTGGCATGTTGGGCGATAAAGTCCAGGCGCAGGGGGTTTATTTCGTGTAAGGGTTTAAATTCGCCATCGAGATCCCACCAGCGCTGTGCTATGGCTTCAAATTTTGCAATTTCATCCGTATCTACATTTTGATGTTCGGTCATAAAAAACTTCCTCGTTCGTCTGAGGCCATTATACGGGGGGATTTTGTGAAATCGCAAAGATTTAGCGCCTGTAAAAATAAAAATTATGTGATAGCATGGGCTGAGATAATAACGACAATAGGGCAGGTGATAAGCCGAGTTAAACTCGTGCCGATTACACCCTGTCGCAAATAAGAAGGAAAGTGATATCAATGACTGATCTCGCCAATGAAGTCCTTCCGGTTAATATTGAAGATGAGTTAAAGAATTCCTACCTGGATTACGCCATGAGTGTAATCGTAGGACGTGCGCTTCCCGACGTTCGTGACGGCCTAAAGCCGGTACACCGTCGTGTTTTGTTCGCCATGAATGAACTCCGCAATGACTGGAACAAACCGTATAAAAAGTCTGCCCGTGTAGTGGGCGACGTCATCGGTAAATACCACCCGCACGGCGACAGTGCCGTATATGACACCATAGTACGTATGGCGCAGCCGTTTTCACTGCGTTATATGTTGGTCGATGGCCAAGGTAACTTTGGTTCCGTGGATGGTGACTCGGCGGCGGCGATGCGTTACACCGAAGTACGCATGGCAAAACTTTCCCAAGAGTTATTAGCCGACTTAGAAAAAGAAACCGTTGATTACGTGCCTAACTATGACGGCACCGAGCAGATCCCAGATGTATTACCGACCAAGGTACCTAACCTGCTGGTTAATGGTTCATCGGGTATCGCCGTAGGTATGGCGACCAATATCCCGCCGCACAACCTAACCGAAGTGATCAACGGCTGTTTAGCGCTTATCAAAGAGCCGCAAACCACCATTGACGAGCTGATGGAATATATTCCAGGCCCGGACTTCCCAACAGCGGCCATTATCAATGGTAAAAAAGGCATAGAGCAGGCCTATAAAACAGGTCGTGGCAAGGTTTATATTCGCGCTCGCGCGGAAGTAGAAGTGGACGAAAAAACGAGTCGCGAGACCATTATCGTTCATGAAATTCCGTATCAGGTGAATAAAGCCCGCCTTATCGAAAAAATCGCCGAACTTGTTAAAGACAAAAAGATCGAAGGTATCAGTGCGCTGCGCGATGAGTCTGATAAAGACGGTATGCGTATCGTTATTGAGATCAAACGCGGCGAAGTGGGCGAGGTGGTACTGAATAATCTGTACGCCCAAACACAGATGCAAACCGTGTTCGGTATCAACATGGTCGCCCTGGACGGTAACCAGCCGAAGTGCTTTAACATCAAGGAAATGCTTGAAGCATTTATCCTGCACCGTCGTGAAGTTGTTACCCGTCGTACCGTATTCGATTTACGCAAGGCCCGTGAGCGCGCTCATACCCTTGAAGGTTTGGCGATAGCGCTTGCTAATATCGATCCTATTATCGAACTTATTCGTAAGTCACCGACACCAGCAGAAGCAAAGCAAGCCCTTGTAGCCCGTCCATGGGAGCTGGGTAATGTTAAAGCCATGCTGGAAAAAGCCGGTGATAACGCCGCTCGTCCAGACTGGCTGGCGGATGATTTAGGTATTCGCGATGGTCAGTACTATTTATCTGAGCAGCAGGCGCAGGCTATCCTTGAGCTACGCCTACATAAGCTAACCGGTCTTGAGCACGAGAAGATCCTTGATGAATATCAAGAGCTACTTGAGCTAATCGCTGAATTATTACATATCCTTGGTTCGCCGGAGCGCTTGATGGAAGTGATCCGCGATGAATTGGTTACCATCAAGGAAACCTATGGCGATGAGCGCCGCACCGAAATCAGTGCCGCGGCCCACGATATCAGCCTGGAAGATTTGATCACCGAAGAAAACGTAGTAGTCACCCTGTCACATGAAGGCTATGTGAAGTATCAGCCGCTGAGCGACTACGAGGCACAGCGCCGTGGTGGTAAGGGTAAATCAGCAACCAAGATGAAGGATGAAGACTTTATCGAGCGTCTGCTGGTCGCCAACACCCACGACACCATCTTGTGCTTCTCGACCGCAGGTCGTCTGTACTGGTTGAAGGTGTACCAGTTGCCATTGGCCAGCCGCGCTGCCCGTGGTAAGCCAATTATTAACTTGTTGCCGCTTGAAGCTGACGAGCGCATTACCGCTATCTTGCCAGTGCGTGAGTACGAAGAAGATAAGTATGTCTTTATGGCGACCGCTTTTGGTACCGTGAAGAAAACGCCACTAACCGCTTATAGTCGTCAGCGCGCCAGCGGTATTATTGCCGTGAACCTCAACGAAGGCGATAGCCTGATCGGTGTGGACATCACAGATGGCAGCAACGAGATCATGCTCTTTACCGATGCTGGTAAGGTTGTACGCTTTAAAGAAGCGGAAGAGTCGGCCGTGGTTGACGAAAACGGCAACCCAGTACTTGACGAAGAAGGTAATCCGGAAATCAAGTTCAAGGGTGTACGTCCTATGGGTCGTACCGCCACCGGTGTACGCGGCATTAAGATGGCCGATGACCAGCGCGTGGTGTCCTTAATCGTACCTAAGTCAGATGGTGCTATCTTAACCGTGACCGAAAACGGTTATGGTAAGCGTACCGCCCTTGAAGATTACCCATCTAAGAGTCGTGCGACTCAAGGTGTGGTCTCTATCAAGGTGAGTGAGCGTAATGGCGCCGTAGTCGGTGCCGTTCAGGTCGATGACAACGACGAGATCATGATTATTTCTAATCGTGGCACCCTGGTTCGTACTCGCGTGAATGAAGTGTCTACCGTGGGTCGAAATACTCAAGGTGTTATTTTGATTCGTACAGTTGACGGCGAGCAGGTGGTTGGTTTACAACGTATCGAAGAAATCGATGAAGATGAACTGGCCATACTGGAACACGATGAAGAAGCCGTGGTCCAGGGGGAGGCTCCCGCCGATGAGGCTGAGCAGAGCCCTGAGCAAGACTCATAATCTATAAAGCGGCTTCGGCCGCTTTTTTTAGCCCTGTATAAAATATTTTCAAGTTACATCGCCTGCACAATGGGTATTGTGTGGGTACGCGAAGTGGAATGAGGAAGAAGTAATGAGCGTTTATAATTTTTGTGCCGGCCCTGCCATGTTACCTCCAGCCGTTATGGAAAAAGCACAGCAAGAGTTTTTAGACTGGCAAGGACTAGGTGTATCGGTTATGGAAGTAAGTCACCGCGCCGAACCCTTTTTGACCATGGCCCAACAGTGTGAGGCACGTCTGCGTCGGCTAATGAACATCAGCGATGAATTTGCCGTACTCTTTATGCACGGTGGTGGTCGCGGTCAATTTGCCGCTGTGCCTATGAACCTGCACCTTGATGATGCTCCAGCCGTGTATATCAACACAGGTATCTGGTCTGATGGCGCCGCTAAGGAAGCGAAAAAATACACAGATGTTGTGGAAATCAATGTTCCGATGATAAAGACGGACAATTCGGTGTGCTTCCTGTGTCTCAGTGGCCTTTACCTGAAAAAGCCAGTTATATCCATTACTGCCCGAATGAAACCATAGATGGCGTTGAGTTATTCGATGTACCATCTCACCCAACGGCGCCGATTGTTGCCGATATGTCCTCTATGATCTTATCGCGCGATATCGATGTAAATCAGTTCGATGTGATTTACGCAGGGGCACAGAAAAACATCGGCCCATCGGGTCTGGCCATAGTTATTGTACGTAAGACTTTGTTTGAGCGAGAAGGCGTGCCGCGCCCGGGAATACTTGATTACGCCATCGAGGCCGAGCAGGGCAGCATGTACAACACTCCACCTACCTTTGCCTGGTATCTGGCCGATGTGGTCTTTAAATGGCTTGAGGAACAGGGCGGTGTGCCAGCTATGCAGCGCCATAACAAGAATAAGGCGGCGATTTTATACGACTACATTGATGCATCGGATTTCTACAGCAACAAGGTTGCTAAAGACTGCCGCTCATTGATGAATGTGCCATTTTGGTTAAACGACGAGAGCCTGAATGAGCGCTTCCTGGCCTTGTCACAACAGGCTGGCTTATTAGCGCTTGAGGGCCACCGTTTTGTCGGCGGTATGCGCGCCAGTATTTACAATGCCATGCCGGTGGCGGGTATCGAGGCCCTGGTAACCTTTATGGAGCAGTTCGCCCAGGAGCACAGTTAATGGAGTCATTGCGCTTAGAGCCCATTAATAAGGTGCAAGGCGAAGTGGTGTTACCTGGCTCGAAAAGCTTATCTAATCGTATTCTTTTGTTGGCGGCCTTGTCTCAAGGCACCACTAGGGTGACCAACCTGCTCGATAGCGACGATATTCGTCATATGCTAGGGGCACTTGCGCTAATGGGTGTTGAGGTTGAGCTCAACGAGGACAAGACTCAGGCCTGGGTCCATGGCCAAGGGGGCAAACTTACTACGCCACAAGAGCCTTTGTTTTTGGGTAATGCCGGCACCGCTTACAGGCCGCTTACGGCGGTACTTGCTGCCACACCAGGCGAGTTTGAGTTAAGCGGCGAGCCGCGTATGGAAGAGCGCCCAATCGGCCACCTAGTTGATGCATTGCGTGCTTTAGGGGCTGATATCGACTACCTGAAAACGCAGGATTATCCGCCTTTGGCCATCAAAGGAAAAACCCTGGCCGGTGGCGAAGTCACTATAGACGGCAGTATTTCCAGTCAGTTCTTAACCGCGCTGTTAATGGCGGCACCGCTGTTTAGTGGCGACACTAATATCAGCATTAAGGGTGAGCTGGTCTCCAAGCCTTATATAGATATCACCCTGGGGGTGATGCGTAAATTCGGTGTCGAGGTAAGCAACAATAACTACCAGAGTTTCCATGTGAAAGGGGGGCAGCAATATGTCTCTCCCGGTGAAATCATGGTAGAGGGCGATGCGTCATCGGCGTCGTACTTTATTGCTGCGGCCGCTATTAATGGTGGCGAGATCACCATTCACGGTGTCGGTAAGGCGTCGGTTCAAGGTGACATAGGCTTTGCCAAGGTAATGGAGCAGGTGGGTGCCGATATTGATTGGTACGACAATAAGCTGGTGGTACGTAAAGGACAGCTCAATGGCGTTGATATCGATGCCAATGCCATTCCCGATGCAGCCATGACACTTGCCACGGTAGCGCTGTTTGCCAAGGGCAAAACCGCCATTCGCAATATTTACAATTGGCGGGTGAAAGAAACCGATCGTTTGTATGCCATGGCCACAGAGTTGAAAAAGCTCGGCGCCGAGGTGGTGGAAGGGCATGATTATATCGAGATCACACCGCCACAGCACTTAGCGGATGTGGCCATTGACACCTATAACGACCACCGTATTGCCATGTGTTTTTCCATGGTGGCGGTCGGTGGTTGGCCGGTGACCATTAACGACCCTGGTTGTACCGCCAAGACCTTTCCTACCTATTTTGATACCTTAGCCAGCGTCAGCTGCAGCTAATCTCCATGCCCGCTTACGGCTTATGGCAAGCGGGCATCTTTATCTAACCATTTGTTGATCCGTTACAAAACAATCTTAAAAATCTGGCGTATTAACGCGAATTTACAAAATAGTTCGCGTATAATGCGGCGATTTTAAAATGTTTGCTGTGCATGCAGGAGGTTTAAATGCAGGCATCTATGCCGGTGATCACCATTGACGGGCCCAGTGGCTCGGGCAAAGGTACAGTGTGTCGTTTACTCGCGCAAAAGTTGGGCTGGGACGTGCTCGACAGTGGCGCAATTTATCGTGTTTTGGCGCTTGCGGCGCTACACCATCAGATAGCACTCGACAATGAAGAAGCCTTAGTCCCGCTTGCAGCAAATTTAGATGTGCAATTTAGCTTTGATGCTCAAAGCGAAAGCAGCAAGATTATTCTCGAAGGCGAGGAAGTGACCCATGGTATTCGTAATGAAGAAGTGGGCGCGGCAGCTTCAAAAGTTGCGGCTCTGCCTCGCGTTCGTGAAGCACTATTGCGCCGCCAACGCGCCTTTCGCGGCGATGCCGGGCTGATTGCCGATGGCCGCGATATGGGCACTGTGGTGTTTCCCGAGGCCAATGTAAAAATATTCCTGACCGCCAGCGCTGAAGAGCGCGCCGAGCGACGCTTTAAAGAGTTGAAGGCTAAGGGTCTGGATGTTACACTAAGTGGTCTACTTATCGACATTAAAGCTCGTGACGAGCGTGATATGAATCGCGCCGTGGCGCCGCTTATTCCCGCGGAAGACGCGGTAAGCTTAGATACCACTGAGCTCAATGCCGAGCAAGTATTTGCCAAAGTCATGTCGATTATCGACCAGGCCGTTGTTGACGGCAAGTTGGCGAAGCTAAGTAAATAAGCAGTAATTATACCTACGCATGAGCAGGACGCACGTGCTTAATTAATAACCCCGCTGAGCAGTGACGCGACGTGGAGAATTTAACTTATAGAGACGTATTAAGTATGTCAGAAAATTTTGCGCAGTTATTTGAAGAAAGCCTACAGGGTTTTGAAGCTCAACAGGGCTCAATCGTAAAAGGTACCGTAATCTCTATCGAGAACAACATTGTTCTTGTAGACGCTGGCCTTAAGTCAGAAAGTGCTATCCCTGCAGAGCAGTTCAAAAATACTGCTGGTGAACTAGAAGTTGCTGTTGGTGACGAAGTAGATGTTGCTCTAGATGCAATCGAAGACGGTTTCGGTGAAACTATCCTTTCTCGTGAGAAAGCGAAGCGCCACGAAGCGTGGATCCGCCTTGAGAAAGCATGTGAAGAAAACGAAACTGTTACTGGTGTTATCAACGGTAAGGTTAAAGGTGGTTTCACTGTTGAAGTTGATTCTATCCGTGCCTTCCTACCTGGTTCACTTGTTGACGTTCGTCCAGTACGTGACACAACTCACCTTGAAGGTAAAGAGCTTGAGTTCAAAGTAATCAAGCTTGACCAGAAGCGTAACAACGTTGTTGTTTCTCGCCGTGCAGTTATCGAATCTGAAAACTCACAAGAGCGTGAAGAACTTCTTCAGAACCTTGTTGAAGGTCAAGAAGTTAAAGGTATCGTTAAGAACCTTACAGACTACGGTGCGTTCGTTGACCTAGGTGGTGTTGACGGTCTACTACACATCACTGACATGGCGTGGAAGCGTGTTAAGCACCCTTCAGAAATCGTAAATGTTGGCGACGAAATCAACGTTAAAGTTCTTAAGTTTGACAAAGAGAAGACACGTGTTTCTCTAGGCCTTAAGCAGCTTGGCGAAGATCCATGGCAAGAAATTGCTAACCGTTACCCAGAAGGCGCTAAGCTATCTGGTCGTGTAACTAACCTAACTGACTACGGTTGTTTCGTTGAAATCGAAGAAGGCGTAGAAGGTCTAGTACACGTTTCTGAGATGGATTGGACTAACAAAAACATCCACCCATCTAAAGTTGTTTCACTAGGTGACAACGTAGACGTAATGGTTCTAGAAATCGACGAAGAGCGTCGTCGTATTTCTCTAGGTCTTAAGCAATGTAAAGCTAACCCTTGGCAAGAATTTGCTCGTCTACAAAACAAAGGCGACCAAGTTACTGGTAAGATCAAGTCAATCACTGACTTCGGTATCTTCATCGGCCTTGACGGTGGCATCGACGGTCTTGTACACCTTTCAGATATCTCTTGGAACACTCCAGGCGAAGAAGCTGTGCGTGAGTACAAGAAAGGCGACGAAATCACTGCTATCGTACTTCAGGTTGACCCAGAGCGTGAGCGTATCTCTCTAGGCGTTAAGCAAATCGAAGCTGATCCTTTCAATAACTACCTGGACGCAAACAAAAAAGGTGCTATTGTTAAAGGTAAAGTAACTGCTGTTGACGCTAAAGGTGCAACTGTAGAGCTTATCGAAGGCGTTGAAGGTTACATCCGTGTAGCTGACATTGCACAAGAGCGTGTTGAAGATGCAACTGCCGTTGTTTCTGAAGGCGACGAAATCGAAGCTAAGTTTGTTGGCGTAGATCGTAAGAACCGCGCTATCAGCCTTTCAGTTAAAGCGATTTACGAAGCTGAAGAAAAAGAAGCATTAGAGAAGTTGAAGGCAGACGAGCCTCAGTTCGAAAATGCTATGGCTGCTGCATTCAAAAATGCACAGAAAGACTAATATTTAGTCTTGTCTTAGGAAGGGCGTAAGCCCTTCCTTTGTAAGCCCCTAAGGAAACATTATGACCAAGTCAGAACTAATAGAACAACTTGCACAAAGTCACGCTCATATCCAAGCCCGCGATGTTGAGAATGCCGTTAAAGAAATTCTAGAACAGATGGCCGGTTCATTGTCTGAAGCCGAGCGCATCGAAATCCGTGGCTTTGGTAGTTTCTCTCTACATTTCCGTGCACCGCGCACAGGTCGTAACCCTAAGACTGGGGAAACCGTTGAGCTAGACGGTAAGTACGTGCCGCACTTTAAACCGGGCAAGGAATTACGCGACCGCGTTAACGCCAGTATTTAATCATCACGGATGGAGTAACCGCTGAGTGAAGGTTGTAAAGTTCATTCTGTTTGTACTGTGTATTTTTATTGCCTTTGTACTAGGTTCGCAAAATCCACAGCTAGTCCAGGTCAATTACCTTATTGCCAGCGCCACCATGCCATTAGCCGCGCTAATGAGCGTCTGTTTTATTGTCGGATTAGTCTTAGGCTGCTTTGTTAGCTTCCGCTTATTTTCAAAGTTAAAGTGGCAAAACTATCGCTTGCAAAAACGCAACGAGCAACTTTCCCGTAATGCCCAAGAGCAAAGTCAAAGTACCGCTCTGGCATCTGTAAAAGATAACTAGTTATGCTGGAGCTGTTGTTTTTACTCTTGCCCGTAGCCGCCGGTTACGGCTGGATCATGGGTAAAAACAGTGCTAAAAATCAAGCTCATCAGCACAGTCGTAAAATCACCGCAGAATACAGCAAAGGCCTAAAGTTTCTTCTCGATAGGGAAGACGATCAGGGTCTTGAGCACCTAATTCAACTTCTTGAAGTATCCGCCGACTCGGTGGAGCATTATTTGACTTTGGCGACCTTGTTTCGTCGCCGTGGCGAGCTGGATCGTGCCATTAAAATCCACGAATTGTTGCTTGAACACCCTAATCTTAACGAAGACCAGCTGACGACCTGTCGCCTGGAGTTGGCGCAGGACTATATCCTTGCCGGCTTATTGGACAGTGCCGAAGAGCACCTGCTTATTCTTATTAAGCAAAAACGACCTCAGGCGCTTGAGCCGCTAATTTCCTTGTATTCGCAGACCCGCGAATGGCACAAAGGCATTGCCTTGCATCAGCGTTATGCTCATCTATTTACCCAGCGTCAGCAAAAAATTGCCATAGCTAATTTTTATTGTGAAGCCGGTGCTGCGGATCATGCACCTGAGCTAATGTCGCAGGCTTTGGGCGTGGGTGAGCCGAGCGTACGTCCTCTGTATGAACTTGGGCAATTGGCCTATGAGCGCGAAGATTATGTGCAGGCCATTCATTATTGGCGTGATTTAATTTGCCAGTTTACCTTTAGCTCCCCCTTAGTGCTTGAGCGCTTAAGCAAGAGCTACCACCATTTGCAGCTAGAGCATCAGTTTGAACACTTGTTGGCCGAGCTGGTCGATAAAGGCGGTATTGGTCTTAAAATTCACTATTGCCAGCACTTGCTTGATGCCGGGCAGCGCAAACAAGCGGTTGAGTTCATCACCAAGAGTTTAAAGAAACAACCTAATATTCGCGGCTTTCGTTTTTTGCTACAATTACTTGCAGGGCAAAACGCGCAGCTTGATGAAGCGCTAAACCCAATAGATAAACTTATTCAATCATACATAGATACCAAAGCAGATTTTCAGTGTCAGCATTGCGGCTTTCAAAGTCACAGTCATTATTGGTTGTGTCCGTCTTGTCGTCATTGGGAATCTATGCAACCAAGCCGTGGGCTTGATGGTTTTTAAACAGGAAAAACATGAACGCTGTTGACTCTAAAAAAGTTCTTATCGCTTTAGATTACGATGATAAAGCCAAGGCATTGGCATTTGTACAACAATTATCTCCGGATAGCTGCCGCCTTAAAGTTGGCAAGGAAATGTTTACTCATTTCGGTCCGGAATTTGTAAAGCAATTGGTAGAGTTGGGCTTCGATGTATTCCTGGATTTAAAGTTTCACGATATTCCTAATACGGTTGCTAAAGCGGTAAAAGCCGCTGCCGAACTTGGTGTATGGATGGTTAACGTGCACGCCAGCGGTGGTGTGGAAATGATGCAAAAGGCCAAGGAAATATTAGTACCTTTTGGCGATAAAGCACCCTTGTTAATTGCCGTGACCGTGCTTACCAGCATGGATGAAATGCAATTAAAACAATTAGGTATTGAAAAGACCCCGCAAGAGCAAGTATTGTATTTAGCAGAGTTAGCCAAGCAGGCAGGCGTTGATGGTGTGGTGTGCTCGGCGCAAGAAGCGCAAGCGCTTAAGCAACACTTAGGTGCTGACTTTAAACTGGTAACGCCGGGGATCCGACCAGCAGGCAGTGATGCGGGCGACCAAAAGCGCATTATGACGCCAAAGCAGGCGATTGAAAGCGGCAGCGACTACCTGGTAATAGGGCGTCCAATTACCCAGGCTGAAGACCCGGTTGCCGTATTGAAAGCCATCAATGAGAGTCTAGGAGACTAAGGTGAAATATTTAGTGTTTATCGCTGCCCTGGCGGCGGCTGGGTATTATTACCTTGAACACACAAGGTCTCAAAGTAATGCCTCAGCGCTGAATCTAGTTCTCTCCGAGGCTAGAAAGGGTGAGGTTGACCTTTTTGCCTTGAAAGACGCGCTGACAAAACATGTGTACGCTATTTGCGACAGCAATTCCAGCAGGTTGCTTGAAAGCGAGCGCTCGGTGAGTGATTGTGAGCAGCTTCATGACATCAAGCATGCCGAGTGTAATGAACGTGTTTTTCGCCTGGCACCACTAACCATAACGGATAGAGATGAGGTGGTTGATTACGCTAAGCGCTATGTACGCTGCTCCCTGCCTTATGAAGATTTAAGCTATCAGCCGATTAAATAAAAAACGCGACCTTAAGGTCGCGTTTTTAGTTTTATCTGTGTGGCTTCGATATCAATCAGCCCGTCTTTAAACAAGCCGCCTATGGCCTTTTTAAAGTTGGCTTTTGAGGTGCCAAACTGACGCTTAATTGCCTCTGGGGTGGACTTATCGCCTAAGGGCAGGATGCCGCCTTGATTATTTAGTTCATCAAGGATCTGCTGCTTCAGAGGATCGATTTTCGCCATCCCAGGCGCTTCGAGCAGGATATCAATTTTGCCATCTTCACGACACTGCTGCACATAGGCTTTTAAGCGTTGGCCGACAAAGAGGTTCCGGTGCACGCGGTTGTGGAAAATAAGACCCCAGTGCAGCTCATCGACTATTACTTTAAAACCAAGGTCGGTTTTCGCCGCTACTATGATCTCAACCTGATCCCCGTTTTTATAATTTGGCTTGGCGCGACCAACAAACTTGTTAAGATTGCTCGATGCGCAAATACGCTTTGAGGCGTTATCCAGGTAAAGTTTTACCAGATAGCTGCGCTCGGGTTGCATGCGTGGCTTTTGCTCATTAAAGGGCACCAGTAGATCTTTTTCTAGACCCCAATCCAAAAAGGCGCCGATTTGATTCACTTGTTTTACCTGGAGCAGGGCAAAATCACCCACCTGGGCTCTGGGTTTAGTGCGGGTCGCCGTTGGATGGCCCATGTTATCCAGGTAAACAAACACGCTTAGGCTATCGCCGCGCTCAATCTCATCCGGGGTCTGCTCTGCGGGTAGGAATACTTCACCCAAGTCTGGGCTGTGTAAATACAGGCCTTCGCCGGCTACTTCATCGACAAACAGGGTTTGCCATTGTCCTAAGCTACTCATTATTCTTCCTCATCCTGCATCGGTTTTGGTTTACGCTTTAGTGAGCCCATGGCATTAGGGTCAAATGGCGCGGCAATGGGTTTTCTAGCCTTAGCGGCAGGACCCTTACGCGATTTAACTTTTGCTGATTTATTGCCTTGTGCTGCCGTTTTATCTGCTTTTTTAGGCTTGCTGATCTTAGGCTTAGGCTGGGTAAAGCCTTTAAATTTACCTACCAGGCCTTCGATTTTACTAAAAGGCAGAGGACGGCGCATAAACTGGTTAATGGCTAAATAGCTTTGCCAGTCTTTCGGGCCTACCAGGGAAATGGCTGAGCCCTTAAATCCGGCGCGACCGGTACGACCTATGCGGTGGATGTATTCTTCGGCGTTTTTCGGTAAATCGAAATTAATAACATGGGTCACATTTAAAAGATCCAGCCCGCGCGAGGCGACATCTGTGGTGATAAGCACTTGGTAAAGGCCACGGCTGAAACTATCCATGATATCCAGGCGCTTATTTTGTGCCAGGGTACCCTCAAGCGCTACGGCCTTTAAGCCTTGCTTGCTGATTTTATCACACAGGCGCTGGGTATCTTCGCGGGTGGCGGTAAAGATAATGCACTGACCTAAGCCTTCTTCGTTGGCAAGAAGATGGTCAAGCAGCGCTTCTTTATGGTCGAGATGATCCGCTAAATACAGGCGTTGGGAGATATCACCATGCTCGTCGGTGGCAGCGCTGATGCTTACACCCTTAGGGTTTTTCAATAAATTGCGCGATAGGGCACCTACTTGAGCGTGCTCTAAGGTAGCCGAAAACAACAGACTCTGGCGCAGGCGGTGGTCGGCGCTTTTATTGATAAGTTCGACTTGCTCACTAAAGCCTAAATCAAGAATACGGTCAGCCTCATCGAAAATCAGCATTTCCAGACCGGCCAAGTGTAAAGAGCGGTCTTCGAGGTGATCGGCAATACGTCCCGGGGTGCCAACAACAAAATGCGGGTCTTTGCGCAGTGCTTTCACCTGATCGTTATAATTCTCACCGCCGAGCACTTTTACGGCGCTCAGGGCGGTGCCGGCAATCAGCAAACGCAGTTGGGTATAAACTTGGGTCGCAAGTTCACGGGTAGGAGTAACGATCAACACCCGAGGGTCGCGCTTTGATAAGGCCTTTTGCTTCATCACCCTTTGTACCGCAGGTAACAAAAACGCCAAGGTCTTGCCCGAGCCGGTTTTTGATTGCGCAAATAAGTCGTACCCGGCCAACGCCAAGGGAATAGCTTGGGCTTGAATATCGGTAGGTGTGGTAATGCCCTGGTGCGTTATTTGTGCACACAGGCGCGTATCGATACCCAAATCACTGAATTGCAAATTCACTCTCCAACAAAAAATACAGTTAATACAGCGCTATTATAACGTATTGCGACGGCCCTCTGGCAGCTAATTTTGCGTTTTCAGCCATTATGGGTAAAATACGCCTCCCTAATGCGCCGGATTTACGATTCGGTAGAGTTAAAAGCAAATAAATAGGTATATTAATGTCACAACAATACGTCGTGTGTGCGCTTTATAAGTTTGTCGCGCTTCCTAATTTTGAACAAATTCGTCAACCTCTTCTTGATGTGATGCTGGCCAATGATGTACGCGGTACATTATTGCTTGCCAACGAAGGTATTAACGGTACGGTCGCCGGTAAGCGCGAAGGTATCGATGCCTTACTGGCCTGGCTAGATAAGCAACCGAACCTGGACAATATCGTTTCTAAAGAATCTTTTGATGATGAATGTCCTTTCTACCGCACCAAGGTAAAGTTGAAAAAAGAAATCGTTACCATGGGTGTTGAAGGTATCGACCCGCGTGAAGTGGTGGGCACTTATGTGAAGCCGAAAGACTGGAACGCCCTGATCAGCGACCCTGATGTGGTATTGGTAGATACCCGTAACGATTATGAAATCGAAATCGGTACCTTTGAGAACGCGGTTGACCCTAAAACCAAGACATTCCGCGAGTTCCCAGCCTGGGCCGAGCAAAACCTTGACCCGAAAAAGCATAAAAAGGTCGCCATGTTCTGTACCGGTGGTATCCGCTGTGAAAAGTCCACCGCCTATATGAAAGAACAGGGCTTTGAAGAGGTGTATCACCTTGAAGGCGGTATCTTAAAGTACTTGGAAGAAGTGCCGAAAGAAGAAACCATGTGGCAGGGTGAGTGTTTTGTATTCGATAACCGCGTAGCCGTTGATCACGACCTGAACAAGGGTCAATACGACCAATGCCATGCCTGTCGCATGCCTATCACCGAAGATGACAAGCAAAAGCCGGAATATATGCAGGGGGTTTCTTGCCACCACTGCCACGAAAATGTCAGCGATGAGCAGCGTGCCCGTTTTGCTGAGCGTCAAAAGCAAATCGAGCTGGCCAAAGAGCGTGGCGAAGGCCATATTGGTCATGAAGCCCAGGAAATGCTGCATAAGCGCAAAGAGCTAAAGCAGCAGCTTAAAGACCAACAGCGCGCAGCAAATAAATAATTTAATTTTATATACTTAAAAAAGGAAGCGACTATCGCTTCCTTTTTTTATGGCTAAGGCTTAGAGTTTACGAAAAGGATCCGTATTAACAGAAGGTTAGTAGCTTCTGTTGGCAATAGATTAAACCGCATTGTCGGTAGAGGGATGATATGAAACGCGCGCCACTTGCCATATTACTTGCATTCAATTTAAACACTGCTAGCGCGTCGCTTAGCTCAGAGATTGATAGCATCATGGACGCTGCTATCGACAAGGACGCACCAGGATGTAATTTAGGAATAAGTCATCAGGGCCAATTTATTCACAAACGCGGATATGGATTGGCTAATCTCGAGTTAGACGTTCCCTTGGATGGCAACCAGGTTCACCGAATGGCATCGGTTTCTAAACAGTTTACTGCTATGGCCGTGTTGCTCTTGGTTCAGCAAGGAAAGATCGACTTAGATCAAGACATTCGAACTTATCTGCCAGCGCTAAGGGAGTATCAAAGCAAGGTCAGTATTCGCCAAATGTTAGGGCACACCGCAGGAATGGGAGATTATGACCTTATTGCGCCTTCCTATGAAGGGGAAGTAAGTGATAAGGCAATAGAGTTAAGATCCGCGGCCGGAGGGCAATTTCGTCTCGGTAATGAAGATTATCTAACCATTGATGAATTCTATAATGTCGTAAAAACCGTACCGTTAGCGCAGGAACCCGGCAAGGAATTCAAATATTCGAACCTGGCTTATTTTCTTCTTTCTATGCTCGTCGAAAAGGTTTCTGGCAAATCACTGCGGCAGTTTTCTTCAGAGCAGATGTTTACCCCTTTGGGAATGAAACACACTTTTTTTAGTGATAACCCCGTCGAGGTGGTAAAAAACCGAGCTTCGGGTTACAAAAAAGAGCCTGACGGTACCTATGTAACCGACATGACCAATCTATTCTGGGTCGGGGATGGTGGCCTGCATACCACTCTAGACGATTTATTAATCTGGAATAATCAATTTACTACGCCAAGCTTGGGTCAGGATCCAGAACAGTTGATAGCCATGATGAACACGCCTAACGCCAATATTGGTCCCTCAGCTGCATCGAGCTATGCCAATGGTCAGTTTATCAGTGAATTTAAAGGGTACAGGGAGTTTGCTCACTCTGGGGGGTGGCTTGGAACTACCACCTATTTTGCACGATATCCGCAATTAAAATTGTCATTTGCATTGATGTGCAATGATGTCTCTAACGACAATGTTTTCAGCGCTTATAAAGCGATTAGGGACAAGGTATTTAATGAAGTATTAAACAAAAAGGAAGATAAATAGTGAAAAAAGGACTCATGATTGCGTTTTTAGCCCTGCTGCTATTTGGATGCAGCAAGCCAGTACCTTCGGATAGGCAAGCTTATGTAGGTGTATGGGAAAGTCCTGAGATGAGGTTACTGATACTCGCCGATGGCACGGTCGATTATAAACGACTTAAAAATGGTGGCACAACCTCCATAAACGCGACTTTACAAGAGTTTGAAGGCGATGACTTTATCGTTGGCTTTGGATTTATCAATACCCGCTTTTCGGTAACGCAGCCGCCTCAGGAGGTCGATGGTCAGTACCAAATGGTTGTCGATGGGGTGTTACTGACCAAAAAAATGTAATGATTAGATAGAGGGGTATGTGACCCCTTTTTTAATATTCTTTTCCCGGAAGCGGGTGCAAATCCATTTCCTCCCTCAATTATGCGAGCGCGGTTCAGCGAAAGTAAAGATATGTAAAACCGGCTTTCAAGGCCGATGATTTGTGATCTAATGCTATTAATTAGTACGTATCTGTAATGCGTTAATGTAACTAGTCGCGCTATATCGGGAATTGACCGAAGCTAGGGAGAGTCTCAGAGCGACGAGCTGTTACACTCACACAACAGGATTATTACCCTAATAGCCGACATGAGTTGGTATATAACAAAGAAGGAAGGTTCAGTTTGCGACAGCTTTTCAGTGCAATTATTTGTAGTTTAATAATCACTATGCCAGCGCTCGCTAAGGCCACCAAAGTAGTGGTGGAAAATGTGAGTTTAGAGCACTCACAGCAAGAGGTTCAGGCGGTCGGCAGTGCCGAGGCCATTCATTCAGTGGTCTTGTATCCGGCCGTGGGCGATAGGGTCACAGGGGTTCACTTTACGCCGGGACAAAAGGTCGGATCTGGAGCGCTTTTGCTTGAGCTGGACTCACGCTTGCAGCGCGCGGCGTTGGAAGAGGCCAAAATCCGTTTGGCCGATGCCGAGCGCACCCTGGAGCGTTTGCAAAACAGCTTTTCCAAGGGCGCCATTCCTAAAAGTGACAGAGACAATGCGTTAACGGCACGGGATCTGGCCAAGGTCGCGCTGACTAAGGCCCAAGCCGAGCTTGAAGACCGTCAGGTGCGCGCGCCTTTTGCCGGCGTGATGGGGCTTACCGATGTGGAGGTGGGTGACCGCATCAGCGCGCAAACCGCCATTGCCAGCATAGATGACATCACTTCCTTGTATATCAATTTCAACGCTCCAGAGGCGGCCTGGACCATGCTCAGAGCCGGCGCTGAAGTGAGCGTACAGCCTTGGCAGCAACAAGAGGCGATTACAGCGAAAATCGCGCAGCTTGATTCACGTATCGATGCTGACTCGCGCACTCTTAGGGTTAAAGCCCAGATAAATAATTCCGACGCGCTTTATATTCCCGGTATGAGCTTTCGTGTGCGGTTAAGTATGCAGGGCGACGCCTACGCCGTGGTGCCAGAAGCGGCGCTGCTTTGGGGCGCAACCGGCCCTTATGTATGGAAAAGCGTGGATAATGTAGCCACTCGAGTGGATGTGAAAATTGCCCAGCGCCTTTCCGGACGTCTCTTGGTCAGCGGTGCCCTAGATGAAGGCGAGCTACTGATAGTTGAAGGCGTGCAGCGTTTACGCGCCAATCAAAGCGTAAAGTTTGAGCAGACTCAGTTGGCGGACAGGAATTAAGCCATGAGCGAGCAAATTAATACGCAAATTCAAGACTTGCCTTCAATGGCGATACGCCGGCCAGTGCTAATAGTGGTGTTGAACCTGCTGATCATCATAGCCGGTATCGCCGCCATTGCTGGCGTTGAGGTACGGGAGTTGCCGGATGTCGACCGTCCACGCATTACCGTTTCTGCCTCATTCCCAGGTGGCTCACCGGAAACCGTAGACACAGAAGTCACCAGTAAACTTGAGGGCGCCGTGGCCCGCGTCAGTGGTGTTAAGTCTATTCGCGCCCAAAGTGAAGAGGGCAGTGCCCGTATCAGTGTTGAGTTTCGCCCAGGTATCAATCTCGACGATGCCGCCAATGAAACCCGGGAATCAGTATCCCGGGTACAAAGAGAGTTGCCAGAAGAGGTAGAGCGGGTGTCCATTATCAAGGCCGATAATGATGCCGAAGCCGTGGTGTCTCTGACTGTAAGCAGCGAAACCCTGTCCTTGGAAGCGCTCACCGAGCGCGTGGAAACCGACTTGGCGCCGCAGTTTTTGACCATACCCGGCGTTGCCGACGTGCGCCTTAACGGCGACCGTGAGCGGGTGATGCGGGTGCGCATCGATCCCTTAAAGCTAAGCAGCTTTAACCTTACTATCCCGGATGTGGCGGCGGCGCTGCGCCAGGCGCCTTTTGATGTGCCAGCGGGCAGCTTAAAATCCGATGACCAACAGCTTATCGTACGTGCCGATGCCACCTCTGTCAGTGCCGAGCAGGTAGGGGACATCATAGTCCGCGGCGATACCCGTATTGCCGATATTGCTGCCGTTTATTTCGGCCCCGCCGATCCGCGCTCCATGGTGCGTTTAGACGGCAAGCCGGTGATCGGCATGGAAGTCATTCGTCAGGCTCAGTCCAATACCATAGAAATTTCCGATGAAGTTCTCTTGTTGCTTGAGCGCATGCGCGAGCGTTTTCCGCAAATGGAATTTACCCTGACTTCGGACGATGCTCAGTTTATTCGCAGCTCGGTGGATGAGGTGCTTAACTCCCTGGTGCTGACCATAGTGCTGGTGGTGATCACCCTGTGGGTCTTTATCGGCTCATGGCGGGCAACCCTGGTACCGGCTTTTGCCATTCCGGTGGCGCTTATCGGTTCACTTGCTCTTATTTGGGCGCTGGGCTTTTCAATCAATATTCTTACCCTGCTGGCCCTGGTACTGGCCACAGGCCTGATTGTTGATGATGCCATAGTTGTGAGCGAAAACATCCAGCGTCAGCGCAGCATGGGCCTTGGCCGCCGCGCTGCGGCTGTGGTAGGCACGCGGGAAGTGTTCTTTGCCGTGGTTGCCACCACGGCCGTATTGGCCGCCGTGTTTGTGCCCATCGCCTTTTTGCCTTCTACCGCCGGGCGCTTATTCCGTGAATTCGGTGGTGTGCTGGCTGGGGCCGTGATCATCTCCAGCTTTGTCGCCTTATCTTTGGTCCCGGCCTTAACCTCAAAATTAAAGCCAAAATCCGGTGGCCGTCATCCTTTTGCTAAATTGGGTAATCGATTGGCGGGTGCTTATCAGTGGTGCATTAGGAAGGTGTTAGACCATGCCTGGGCGACCTTTGCCGTTTCCCTGCTTGTCGCCGCTGGCTCAGGAGCCCTGTATTTACAGCTTGATAATGAACTTCTGCCGTCTGAGGACAGGGGTAAAATACGTATTTTTGCCCGTGGCCCGGATGGCGTTGGTCTGAACTTTATGGACCGTCAGGCGAAACAGATGGAAGACGTGCTTCTCCCTTATGTGCAAAGTGGTGAAATCGAGTCCATCTATACCGTGGTGGGACAATGGGATCCGAATATTGTCTTTATTACCGTGCCGCTGAAGCATTGGGACGAGCGCCATTTCAGCCAACAGGAAATTATCAACAAGCTGCGGGCCCCCTTAGGGGATATTCCCGGCGCTCCGGCGCGGGCATTTGGCTCAAACAGTCTGAACTTACGCGGTCAAGGTGGTGGCGTTGAGTTGGCCTTGTTAGGTCAGGACTACAAGCTTATCTATGCTGCGGCCCAGGATTATGTCAAGGCGGTAGAGCAGGCCATTCCTGAGGTGGCGCCGGTGCGTATTTCTTATCAGCCGTCGCAGCCGCAGCTCAGAGTGAATATCGATCGCCGCCGCGCTCAGGAGTTAGGCGTAGAGCTAAGTGATATCGCCGTAACCCTGCGTGCCGCCATCAACGGCGACGATGTAGCTGACTTGAACGTTGGCGACCAATCCATTCCTATTATGTTGCAGGCACAGAACCGCACCATCAATTCGCCAAGCGATCTGGCCAACCTCTATGTGGGTAGTGGCAATGGTCAACTGGTACCGCTAAGCTCGGTGGCCACCATCAGTGAAGAAGGCGTGGCTGCAGAGTTAGGGCGCCATGCTCAGCGCCGCGCCATCGAAGTGGATATGCAGTTGCCAGCGGATATGGCCATGAGTGATCTGGTTGATCAGCTCCGTGATATTGGTGAAAACACCTTGCCCAGCAGCGTAACTCTGGCCTTTAAAGGGGAAGCGCTCACCTTTGAGGAAACCGCCAATGAGGTGGTGCTGACCTATGTGCTGGCTTTTGTCATAGTGCTTTTGGTGTTGGCGGCTCAGTTTGAGAGCGTCAATAGCGCCGTGGTGGTGATGATCACTGTGCCCTTTGGCATTAGTTCGGCAATTTTGGCCTTGTATCTCACCGGTACCTCGCTCAATATTTTCTCGCAAATCGGTCTGGTGATGTTGATTGGCCTTATCGCCAAAAACGCCATCTTGCTGGTGGAATTTGCCGACCAGCTAAGAGATAAAGGCTACCAGGTGCGTGAAGCGGTTGAGCGGGCTGCTCTGGTGCGCCTGCGCCCAATAACCATGACCTTGGTTTCCACCTTGCTCGGAGCCTTGCCATTAATTCTCTCTACCGGCGCCGGCGCCGAAGCCCGTAGCGCCATCGGTTGGGTTGTTTTCGGTGGCTTGGCCCTGGCGGTACTCTTTACCTTATTCCTCACCCCTGTGGTGTATTTAGGCCTGGCACGCTTTACCAAGCCAAGGGCGGATGAGAGTAAACAACTCGCCGCCGAGCTTGAGCAAGCCTCCTGATCTGAATGTCCGCGAATATCGCGGACATTTTTTTTTACCCCAATTTATATTAAGCTTCAGCCTATTAGCCGCAGATTAAAGGATGCACTATGCAGGCAGAGCAGCTTGAGATAGCTCAATTTCTCACTAGTCATTCACCCTTTGACGAGCTCCCCGAAGATGCCTTAGCCCATCTTGCGCAACAAGTCGAAGTCGCTTATTTCCGTGCCGGTACGGATATTCTTCACTATGGCGACGATATTGCCGACCTCTATGTCATTCGCTCCGGCGCGGTGGAATCCTACCGGCGCAGTGGTGAGCTTTACAACCGTATGGACAGCGGCGGTATTTTTGGGCAGATGGGACTGCTGATGAATCGCAAGGTGCGTTTTCCCGTCACCGCCATAGAAGACACCCTGGTTTATTGCATCGATGTGGAACTATTTACCGAATACTGCGATAAATTCGAGGTGTTTGCCGACTACTTTGAGGCCGATGGCAATGTACGTTTGCACCAGGCCATAGTCGAGCAAGCCGACAGCAATGATTTAACCACCGCTAAGGTTAAGGCCTTGTTACACAGGGATGTTGTGACCGTATCCGCCGATGCCAGTATTCAGGAGGTGGCTCTGCTGATGAGCGATGAGCATATCTCCAGTGTCTTGGTTACCGATCCCAACAAGCCCATTAGCGATGACCCAGAAGAAGACGACGGTCAGGTGGTGGGGATTATCACAGACAGGGATATTCGCTCTCAGGTGGTGGCGCTGGGGAAAAGCCTGGCAACGCCGGCCCATGAGGTGATGTCCACTAATCTTACCTTACTCGATGCCAATGATTATGTGTTTGAGGCGGTGCTGGCCATGCTCAGGGACAATGTTCATCACTTGCCTATTTTGCATAAGCGCAAGCCCATTGGCGTGATCTCCTTATCGGATATTTTGCGTTACGAATCGCAAAGCAGCCTGCTGTTGGTGCGTGGGATTCTTGCCCAGCAAACGGTGGACGATCTCACTCATTTTGCCAAGCAGCTGCCTAATGTCTTTGTGCGCATGGTCAACGAAGATGCTAATTCGCATATGATAGGTACGGCCATGGCGGTGATCGGCCGCACCTTTAAACAGCGACTGCTGGCCTTGGCTGAGGAAAAGCTGGGGCCGCCGCCGGTTCCTTATTGTTTTATCGCCCTGGGTTCCATGGCCCGGGACGAGCAACTCATAGTTACGGATCAGGATAACGCCATTATTCTTGACGATAGCTTTAACGAGCAGGAGCATGACGCTTACTTTCAGGCGCTGTCAGATTTTGTCTGTGATGGTTTGGCGGCGTGTGGCTATACCTATTGCGATGGCGAGATCATGTCGTCGTTTAAAAAATGGCGTCTTACCCGCAGTCAATGGCGCGAGCAATTCGCCACCTGGATTGCCGAGCCCAAACCGCAAGCCCTGTTACACAGTTCAATCTTTTTCGATTTGGATGGTGTGTGGGGCAAAACCAAGTGGGCGGAAGAGCTTAAATCTTATATCGCCAAGGAAGGGCGGGCCAATCGTAAATTCTTGGCAAACCTGGCGGCCAATGCCCGTAACCGTACGCCGCCGCTGGGCTTTTTTAAGGGCTTTGTGTTAGAACACGACGGCGAGCACAAGCATTCCATGAACCTAAAACGTCGCGGTACGGCGCCATTATCGGATGTTATTCGTGTGCATGCCCTGGCGGTTGGCTCGCGTAAGCAAAATTCGTTTGAGCGCCTGGAAGACATTATCGATGCCAAGCTATTGCCGCCGGGCAAGGCCCAGGATCTTCGCGATGCCCTGGAGTATATTGCCATGATGCGCATTCGCCATCAGGCTTGGCAAATCGAGCAGGGTGAAAACCCGGACAACAACCTGGATCCGAATTTGTTATCGCCATTCGAGCAGCGTAATTTAAAAGAAGCCTTTGCCATCTTAGAAAAGGCACAAAGCTTTCTGAAGTTCCGTTATCAAACCGGTAATGGGTTGAACTAGTGTTGTCAGATCACCTCATAGACTGGCCAGCACGCTACCAGCAGTTGGCCAATAAAGCTCAACATCCTCAGTTGCAGCAATTTTATCGAGCCGGCATAGCGAGCGGTGAGCAAACCCTGGGCGAGGCGCAGTTTGTGGCTCTGGACTTTGAAACCACCGGACTCGACAGCGCCGGCGATGAAATTGTCAGCATTGGTCTGGTGCCCTTTACCTGGCAGCGCATTTATTGCCGGCAGGCCCGTCACTGGTTGGTGCAACCTAAACGAAATTTGGCGGAGCAGTCCATAGTGATCCACGGCATTACCCATTCCGAAGTCGAAGATGCGCCGGACTTAAGCAAGGTACTTGAGCCCTTGTTGGCGGCTATAGCAGGTAGGGTGGTGGTGGTGCATTACCATGCCATAGAGCGGCCATTTTTGGCCAACAGCCTGTTGCGACGCATCAACGAAAGCATTGAATTTGCGCTCATTGATACCATGGCCATCGAGCGCCAGGCGTTACAGGCGCGCCGCGGATTTATCGGGCGCTTGCTGGGAGAGAAAATAGGCTCATTGCGTCTATCTGATTGTCGTGCCCGCTATAACTTGCCTCCTTATGGTGTGCATAATGCCATGACAGACGCCTTGGCTACCGCCGAATTATTGCAAGCCCAGTTGCGCTATCATTATCGCAGTGACACCCAGCTCAACCAGCTGTGGATGTAAAAAACCTGAACTTCGGATAGCGAATGCTTTTCTAGCAGCCAGTTTTGGCGCTAACTGCGTTGAATTCACTTCCAATAGCCAGCTATTGGTGCATCAATTCGCCTGGTTATCCCTAAAACTCTCTGGCTAGACAAGGGGTAATTTATAGTAAGTATTTAAAAACAATAAGTTAGCTCATCCCATATCCAAACCTCAGGTTAAAAAAACGCCGCTGATGCGGCGTTTTGTATAATCCCCAAATCCCAGGTTTAAGGTCTGGGCTCGGTGCGCAAACCTAAAATCAAGCTCACACACATCAGCAACAGCACTATGGTGAATGGCAGACCCGTGGAAACGGCGCCCGCTTGCAGTGCCTCCATGGCTTCTTTACCACCAATCCAAAGCAAGGCTGCGGCAATCGCGCCTTCGATAGAGGCCCAAAAGACCCTTTGTGGTACCGGCGCATCCACCTTACCACCGGCGGTGATCGAGTCGATAACCAAGGAGCCCGAGTCGGATGAGGTGATAAAGAACACCAGTACCAACACAATGGCGATAAAGGAGAGTACCTTGGTCATAGGCAGCTGCTCAAACATTTGGAACATGGCCAGCGGCACCTCGGTCAGGCCTTTTTCACCTAAGGATCCCAGGCCCGAGGCCACTTGATCTATGGCGATACCGCCATAAATTGACATCCAAAGCGCGGTTACTAAGGTCGGGATAAGCAAGACAGCAATGAGGAACTCGCGAATGGTGCGGCCTTTGGAAACGCGGGCGATAAACATGCCAACAAAAGGCGACCATGAAATCCACCAGGCCCAATAGAATACGGTCCAGCCGTGCATCCAGGCTTCGTCCTCTCGGCCATGCGGGTTACTCAAAGGGATAATATTTTCGATATAGCCAAGCAGGGTGTTCGGCAAGTTGCCCATGGCGGCGGCAAAGCCAACTAGAGCAACAAATAACAAGAGCGCAAAGGCGAGTATCATATTGACGTTACTTAATACCTTTACCCCGCCTTCGATACCGCGCACCACCGAGATAATGGCCAACAGGGTAACGCCAATGATCACGCCAATTTGCAAACCAACACCGCCGTCGGTACCAAAGACATGATTAAAGCCGGCAGAGGCTTGCTGCGCACCTAAACCCAGAGAAGTAGCTAAACCAAATAGCGTCGCCAGTACCGCAAGAATGTCGATTATATGGCCGGGCCATCCCCAGGCGCGGTCGCCTAAGATGGGGTAGAAGATAGAACGAATCGACAGCGGCAAGCCCTTGTTATAGGAGAAAAAGGCCAGCGATAGTGCAACCACCGCATAGATGGCCCAAGGATGCAGGCCCCAGTGGAACATGGTAGCGCCCATAGCGGTCTTCGCCGCCTCTGGAGTATGGGCTTCGACGCCTAGCGGTGTTTCGTACCAACCCGTGTAATAAGCCACCGGCTCGGCTACGCCCCAGAACATCAGGCCTATCCCCATGCCGGCGGCAAAAAGCATGGCCAGCCAGGAAATGCGCGAGTGTGAAGGCGTTGCCGACTCTCCGCCGAGTTTAATTTTACCGTAAGGGGAGACGATCAAGGCCAAACAAAAGAGCACAAAGAGGTTGGCCGCCCACATAAATAACACATCAAAATTACCTATGATGTCCCATTTGAGGCCGTCCAGGGCCTTTTTCGCGGTGGCTGGATCGGTAACCAGAATAGCTACCAAAAAGATGATGATAAGGCCAGCGCTAATGCCGAAAACAGGGTTATGAACATCAAACCCCCACTTTTGCACATTATCCTGGCCGACGGTGTAATCGGTATTTTCTATACTGTACTTGTCATGATGTTCACTCATGCCTACCTCTAGTTGTTAAACCCATTAGAGCCAAGGCCTAGTTGAGTGAGTCCACGTAAATCAATGATTTGTAGACTAACTAAATTAGACCCCTTGATATGTACAATAGTTTAGGGATTAAAATATAAATGTAAATTGTCAGCGCGATAAATGCCATAAATGAGGTGGTTTTTGTATTTTTTATGCGCATAAAAAAAGCGCCGGGTGGCGCTTTAAATTATATGGAATAATTCGCGGTGGAATTAGTTTATTTCACTATCACCATTTCATTAAGCAGGTTATCGGCCTTATCGACATAACGCATAACCCACAACATGTAGCGGCTGTCGACATGAATCGAACGATTTAAGTTAGCGTCATAGTCCCAGTCGCCGATGATGCTCTCACTCACACCGTCGAACAATAAACCCACCAGCTCGGCATTACCGTTAAGCGTTGGCGAGCCGGAGTTACCACCTGTGGTATCTACTGTACTTAGGAAGTTAACCGGCACCGAACCCAGGCTGGCCATCTCGTAGCTGCCGTAGTTTTTGGCGGTAATTTGCTCCATTTGTGCTGCTGGCGCATCAAAAGGTGCCACACCCGTGTATTTCTCGGTGATCCCTTCAAGGGTAGTAAACGGCGTATAGGTCACAGCGTCGCGCGGGCTGTAGCCTTTTACCGAGCCATAGGTTACACGTAATGTGCTGTTGGCATCGGCATACACAGGCAGGCCTTGTTCCTGGTTGTAAGCAATAATTGCGGCCATATATTGTGGGCGAATTTTATTAAGCTCACCGCTTAACGCCTTGTCTTCTAGCTCACGCTCACGCATTTGCTCATAAGTGGCAACCGCCAGTTTAATAAAGGCATCATCGCTTTGTTTAAACTCGGTAACCGACTTATCCATCCAGGCTAAACGTACTTGCTCATCGTTAAGCTCGGTGTTTTTGTACATGGCGGCTAAGGTCTTAGCCATTTTTTCCTTGCTGTAGCCCTTGTCTAAGCCAAGTGCCTTATCCAGAGAAGCAACGCGTTGTTGCGGCTCAAGTTGGGCGTAAAGATCAACAAAGTGGGCCATTAGTGCCATATCTACGGCATCGTCATAGCGACGCGACAGGCTGGTCATACCGGCTTTGAAGCGGGTCATATCACGCTCTTGATAGCCAGGTTCACGCTGGGCATCAGGCAGTTGTTGCTCGTTAGCAAGACGATACAAGCGGCTTGCCGTTGACATCATGGCGCTGCGGTTTAAATAACCCAGGATTAAATCCAGCTCGCTGCTGGCCTGTGACTTGGCAATCAAGCTATCAAGCTCTTTAAGCACATGAGCGTATTGTTTTTTACGTGCTTTATCAGCATTGATCCAGCTTGCCAACTCGGTGGCCAGTTTATCCTTGCGCTCCTGCATATCGGTTTTTTGATATGAGTTAACCATGCCGCCGTAGTTTTTCGCATAGTTGGCCAGACTCGCCAGCGTGCTTTCATAGGCGATACGGGCTTTAGAGCCTTCTTCGGCGGTGGCCTTGATGATATCCATGGACTGTTCACGGTAGGCCTTGGCTTTAGGGTACACCTCGGTAAATTGATGCTCTACCTCGGCATTGGTGCGATAGCGGTTGGTGCGACCCGGGTAGCCGGTAACCATAACGAAGTCACCTTCTTTAACACCTTTGGCGCTGACCTTTAGGAATGAATCCGAGCTAAAGGGCACATTCTCTTCACTGAAAGGCGCTGGCTTGCCGTCTTTACCCACATAGGCGCGGTAGAAAGAATAGTCGCCGGTGTGACGTGGCCACATCCAGTTATCAATATCGCCGCCGTATTTACCTATACCCTGTGCCGGGTTGTAAACCAAACGCACGTCCTGGATTTCCAAAGACTTGATCAGGTAATACTCTAAACCGCCGTGGAAGCTATACACATTACAGCGGTAGCCACCGCCTTGCTCACACTCCCCAACCAAAGATTTTTGGGCTTGCTCAATCGCTTTGTAGCGCGCGTTACCATCCATAGAGTCGTTGAGCTGGGCGTTAACCTTGTCGGTGACATTGGTTACTTCTTCGGTCACATAAACACGTGAGCCCGGAGAGGCTGGCAGCTCTTCGCCATAGGTTTTTGCCAGGAAGCCATTTTGCAGAATATTATTCTCCGGCGACGAATTGTACTGAATCGAGCCGTAGG
Organism: Pseudoalteromonas sp. T1lg76; assembly: GCF_002964725.1. Lineage (NCBI taxonomy): Bacteria > Pseudomonadati > Pseudomonadota > Gammaproteobacteria > Alteromonadales > Pseudoalteromonadaceae > Pseudoalteromonas > Pseudoalteromonas sp. T1lg76. Next base: position 172,900 of record NZ_PQCE01000025.1, on the reverse strand, counting down.
CACAGTGGTGGTTAGTAACAACCAGGCCCTTAGGAGAGACAAAAGAAGCCGTACAGCCACCCAGGCTAATCACAGCGTTCATTGGAAATTCGGTCAGCTTAGAAATGTTTTTAGGGTCGATTTCAAGGCCTTTTTCCTTTAATACTGACTCTAGCTGCGGTAATTGATGCGGCTGCCACATGCCTTCGTCGGCAAGCGCAGGGTTGATGGCCGTCGCCAATAGGGCGGCGCCAATAAGAGATAAACGCATAGTTTCATCCTAGTTGTTATATTTTCGCGACGCAGTGTCGCGCAGCAAAGGGTTAGGTGCAACTTTTTACGTTTACAAAATGTTTCCAACCATCAGAGCGGTCCGAGCAACAAGAAGGTGGCGCAGTCGAGACTGCGCCGGGTAGGTGTTATTCCTTGAGTGCAGCCTCGGCTGTGTAGGCGGCTTGGTGCGTATTGGCGGCGCGCCCGGATGGGTCAGCATTGGTTTGAAATGACGCATCCCAGGCCAGCGCTTGCGGGGTAGAGCAGGCCACCGATTTGCCGTGGGGCACACACAAGGTCGCAACCCCGCCGGGGAAGTGTTGCTCGAAGATATTGCGATAAAAATACGCCTCTTTGCTATCCGGGGTATTGAGCGGAAATTTAAAGTGGGCGTTTTGCATATCCCGGTCCGATACCTGCTCTTCGACGTAGGCTTTAAGTGAGTCTATCCAGTTATAGCCAACGCCATCAGAAAACTGCTCTTTTTGTCGCCATAAGACCTCTTCCGGCAGATAGCCATCGAAAGCTTCACGAATAATGTGCTTTTCGATGCGCCCGTCCTTACACATTTTTGCATCCGGATTAATGCGCATGGCGATATCGATAAATTCCTTGTCCAAAAACGGCACTCGCGCCTCGACGCCCCAGGCGGCCATTGATTTATTGGCGCGCAGGCAATCGAACATATGCAGCTTGGCCACCTTGCGGTTTAATTCGTCATGGAATTCCTCGGCATTGGGGGCCTTATGGAAATACAGATAGCCGCCAAAGAGTTCATCGGCGCCCTCGCCGGAGAGCACCATTTTAATGCCCATGGCCTTAATATGACGAGCCATCAGGTACATGGGGGTAGAGGCGCGCACCGTGGTGACATCATAGGTCTCCAGATGGTAAATGACCTCCTTAATGGCGTCTATTCCTTGCTGCACGGTAAAGTGAATAGGGTGGTGAATGGTGCCGATATGCTCGGCAACCTTGGCGGCGGCGGTAAGATCCGGCGAGCCTTCAAGGCCGATGGAAAAGGAGTGCAACTTTGGCCACCAGGCATCGCTGGCATCGTTATCCTCAATGCGCTTGGCGGCATATTTTTGGGTAATGGCGGAGATAAGCGAAGAGTCCAGGCCCCCTGACAATAAAACCCCATAGGGCACATCGCACATCAGCTGGCGTTTTACCGCAGCCTCCAGGGCATGTTTAAGGGTTTCCGGCTCGGCATCATTGTCTTTGACCGCGGAATATTCTTGCCAGTCTCTGTGATAATAGCGCTGGTATTCGCCCACCTCGCTATCAAGGAAATGACCGGGAGGGAACTCCTCAATGTTGTTACATATTGGCGTCAGCGCCTTGAGCTCGCTGGCCACATAAAAATTTCCGTATTCATCGCGGCCGGTATAAAGGGGGATAATGCCAATGTGGTCGCGGCCAATCAGGTATTTATCCTTTTCTTCATCGTACAGGCAAAAGGCAAAAATACCGTTGAGCTCGTCGAGAAAGGCACTGCCTTTTTCTTCATACAGGGCGAGGATCACCTCACAATCGCTCTGGGTTTGAAATTCGTAGTCTATGGTCAGGGCATCGGCGAGTTGCTGATGGTTGTAGATTTCACCATTGACCGCCAACACATGGTTGCCGGCTTTATTAAACAGCGGCTGTGCACCGCTTTGTACGCCGACGATGGCCAGACGCTCATGCACTAAAATGGCCTTGTCGCCGGTATAAACGCCGGACCAGTCCGGGCCGCGGTGGCGCAAGAGTTTCGACATGTCTATGGCTTGCTCGCGCAATTGCGCAATACTGGACTTGATATCGAGCACCGCAAAAATTGAACACATATTTGTTTTCCTCATTCCTATCTCGAGCTTTTGTTGTAGCAGAAAAAATATGCCAAGTCACATGCTTGGCTAGGTTGTTTTTGAATTTTTTATGCGCCAATTTAGTGCGCTATTTCACCCTTATGCACTAAGGTGGGTTTTGGGCGGTCAATCTCCGAGCTGCTATCGCAATTTTATGGGAAAAGCGGTCTTATTACGTGCCGTACTCTTTATGCCCACTAGGCTGGTGGAGGTTTGCTTGCACCAAACAAGCGCGGACTCTAGACGGGAGTATTATGGTTTTATTTAACTGGTTATTGGCGGGAGTAAGTAGATTGCCACGGTAGCAAGGGAATCTATTGCTCTATTGCTGCATCACCTTTGCATTGTACGAAGGAAAAAATTAATTTACTGTATGATTTATAAATATTTTTTATTCTTATTAGTGCGACAATAGATGGGTAGTTTCCTTCCTACCTTGAAAGGATACTTACCTTGTAAGGTCCTGCTAATAAGCTGTTAGGTATACAAGGAGTGTTCAGTGGCAATTTCAGATAAAAACCGAAAAATCCTTTGGGGTAAATCTGGAAATAAATGTGCTATGTGTAGGCATACTTTAGTCTTTGATAGTACTCAAATGGACAATGAGTCTATTGTTGGAGAAGAATGCCATATTATTTCTGGTGCGAACAAAGGCCCAAGAAGCAATCCGGACTTTCCGAAAGATAAAATTGATGATGTATCAAATCTAATTTTGCTTTGTCGGGTTCACCATAAGCAAATAGATGACCAGGTCGAAACCTATACGCCAGAACGATTAAGAACAACAAAAAACAACCATGAAAAATGGGTTGAAGATAAACTTAAAGATCAGCCAGAAATACCTAAAGTACGGATAAAGAGAACAAAAGAGGAAATCCCTGAAAAATTACCTGTTATCAATACGGGTAAAGAAATGTTTAATTTGGCTGCTGGTGCATATGCTTTTTACAATGATTACAGCGACAATTTAACTGATGAAGAATTAGATATAGTCGCGAGCTTTATTCAAAACGTTAAAGATTGGGCTGAATTGGCTAATGAAATGGAACCAATTCAAAAAATTAATGCATCAAGAGAGCTAGATAAAGAGATAAAAGCATTACGCGAGTTTAATATTTTCGCCTTTGCTGCAATTGAAAAGCAAAAAATGGTAGGTGGTATTGGTGGGGAATCTTCATTTCCTGTACTCCATCTTTCGGTAAATAAGGCTAATGACTCTAATGTAGTAACTGGCGAGGAGTTGTAATGTATGCCTAACAAGTCGCTCAAGAAAGGACGTAAAACGCTTGGCTTGCGCTCATTCTTCGCTAATTTTAGCCAAGCGCTTTTCGCCGCTTAGCAAAGCGTTATCCCTATAAAAAGAGGCCCTATGTTCCTAAAGATATCGAATAACATACATCTTAATCATTTAAGCGTTGCAGATGCGCCGGCGCTGTTTAACGCTGTTGAGCAAAGCAGAGCTAACCTCTCTCAATATATGGCGTGGGAAAAAAGCGTCCTGGATATTGCCTGTGCTCGAGCTTACATTCAAAGCCGCTTAAATAGTGGCTTAGATGGGGCGCAGTGGTTCTCGATTCAGTTTCACAATCAATTCAGTGGTGTCTTTGGTGTTAAATATATTGACCCTGATAAGGGAGTATGTGAACTCGGTTACTGGCTTGCCGACAACGCCCGAGGCAATAGGGTGGTTGGGCAAATTTTAGCGGTGATGATCCCCTACTTAGCGACTGAGCTGGGTATTAGCACCATTGAATTCCAGTGTTTAGAAAACAATTTTGCCAGCATTAAAATAGTTGAACGTGCTGGGGCAAGGCTTTTAAGGAAAGTGCCAAATACATTGGACATCCCAAATAAAGAACAAGCAATCGGCATCTATTCGCTGCAAGTATAGACGCTGCTTACCACGGCGTTAAGCCTGAATTGGCTGCGGCAATGTTTAATTAGATAGAGAATAAAGAGCCTTGTGCAGGACTAACTAAATGCAGAGACACATGAAACTTAAATTAATCGCAGTAATAGCACTTGTATTGAGTACTGCAGCCAGTGGCTCCAACAAGTGCGCTTCTGTCGCAAATAGCTGTATTGATGTCTTCGATACGGGCAGTGGAAAATTGTTTACTAACTCACCATCAGTGGCTTACCTAGACGGTATTGGAGGAAGTCCAACACATCCAACACACCCAACTTGGACTGTGGATGGCACGCGGGGACCATCCGGCACTTTCTACCTATTCAACTGGAGCAATGCAAAGGCACTGTGTAATACCTATAATTCCCAAAGTCTCGGAGGGCGAACCAACTGGCGCTTACCAACGCGAGAAGAGTTAATGGGTTTATATGACAGTTACGGTAATATGTTTAGTGCACGGGGTTGGCCAACCGATGGCACTTACTGGTCGGTGACAGCCGATGATGCTTACTATTACGACGTGGATCTCGGTTATGGCTATGTGAGCACCAGTGAACCGAACAGCACGAGCGACAACCCCAACTTATTCCCGAGCTATACTACCTACGCTTCCTGCGTTTCAAACCCTTAGCATTGAGTGTTTTATTTAAGTTCACTAGATATAGAGACGCTGCTTTAAGCAAGCAGCACACTTGTGTCTTCTGCATTCATAGCGTGCTTACGCTCAACCAGTCCCCAGGCTTTCTCGTGGAAGTAAAATGCCACTGTATTCACCGCCGGCTCGACAATGGCGACCAGGCCTCCAAGCACCAGGCTACCGGTTAATAGGTAGGTTACACCAAAGGCAATGGCGAAATGCATGGTTGCGAAAGTGGCTGTTTTCTTCATGACTAATTCTCTAAATCTCCAGTTCAAGTCCGTTTATTATTAGTCAGGCATATTGATAGATAAAATGGGTTTATATGATTAATGCAATCACAAAAATAGAATGAATAACTCAAATCAGCTTTTGAGCGTTTTAACTAGACTCGCGGCGATAGCGCATGGCCAAACGTAGGCGATTAAGCTCGTTCTGATGTTGTTGATTCAATTGTCGCGCCTGAGCCAGGGTCACCGGGGTAAAGGTGACGCTGTGGCCACCCCTGAGTTGCCCTAAGCGCGGCAGATCTGCGGCGATCACCTGACCCAACAGCGGGTAGCCGCCGGTGGTTTGGCAATCATTTAACAGGACTATGGGCTCGCCGCTTGGCGGCAGTTGTATACTACCCGGTGCCACCGCTGTGCTTTTAATGCTTAAAGCATGGCTTAGATTATGGCCAATGGACTCGTCAAGGTCCGCGCTGGTTGGCTCTGCCTGCAGGCGCAACCCCATGCGGTTGCTTTGCGCCGATACCTGCCAAGTTGCCTCGCTAAACGCGAGTTTAAGTTTTGCTGCTAAGCCAAATTCTCTGGGCTCGGCAATATAATGGATTGGGCCTTGGCGCCTGGGTAACTTGGCTCCCCAATTAAGCCACTCAAATTTGCTGGTGGCGAAAGCAACTTGTTGTCCTTCCTTAAGAGCGTGCCCATCCAGGCCGCCGAATCCGGCCATGCAATCCGTGCTACAACTGCCCAAGAGCGGCTCTAAAGCAAAACCACCGCTTATGGCTAAATAGCAGCGCAGGTTCAGAGACGAGGAGGCAAAGGTGAGGGTTTGCCCAGCTTCAGCCCGGTAACACCAGCCGGTTTCTATGCGCTTCCCGTTTAAATTAGCGCTCATATCGGCGCCGCTAAGAGCAAAGCAGCACGGTCGTTCAAAACGCAGCTTGGCCATGCCCAGGGTGATCTCTAACGCGGCAGCATCTTCGTTATTGCCTACCAATAGATTGGCAACCCGTAGGGCATCGCTATCAAGGGCGCCGCACTGGGATACGCCTAAGTGACGGTGACCAAAGCGGCCAAGGTCTTGAATAGTTAGCTGGGGTCCGGGCTTAATGATGGTCAACATGGTCTAAGCCTCCACAAAGCGCAGGGTATCGCCAGGGACGAATAATGCCGGTGGCTGTTTACTTGGGTCAAACAGCGTCTGCTCTGTGTGGCCGAGAATATGCCAGCCACCAGGAGAGTTAGCAGGATAGATGGCGGTTTTATCTGCGGCGATGGCAACGCTGCCTTTGGGCACTAAGGTACGGGGTGTAGCCAAACGTGGCAGCTGCAGGCGCGAGTCCAGGCCGCTGATATAGGCAAAGCCGGGCTGAAAGCCGATAAAGTCCACGGTATAAAGCCCACTGGTGTGAATATTTATGACCTCGCGCTCGCTAAGGCCACAACTCTTAGCTATCGAGGCGAGATCCAAGCCGTGTTTGCCACCGTATTGCACCTTGATCTCATGAAACTGACTTTGACTGCTATCTTCATCAAATTGCTGCCACATCAGCAGTAAGTGTTTTTGCACCCTCTCTAATTCGAGATGACTGCGGCCATACAGGGTCAAGGTTTGATCGGCACTGACTACATCTACATAATCAGGTTGTAGCAGCAACTGGCGGGCCAAGGCATTGATCATACGCTGCTTTTGCGCCGTATCGAGCGCGCTAATAGGACTGGCGTCCAATACCAGGGTGGCGTTATCGATTTGATAAAAATGCGGCGCCGGCAAGGCTGAAGTCATAGCAAGCTGATCCTTAATTCTGGTGTTACGGCTTAGCTCTGGGCTGTGTGAATAATTATAAGCCTGGGTACGGTCTAATAAACAGGTGCAGGGGAAATATGAGACCTGCATTGATATCACCGAATATCTTCTTATCTCTACAGTCTATCGGGGTTATTATGTTTAACAAGTTGTTTTTATGCGCGATTTCACTGTTTCTTGGGCTAAGTTCAAGCAGCTTGCTTGGCGCCGATAAGGCGCAAATGACCAACGCGACGCGACAAATTGTGCTTGGGGCTGGGTGTTTTTGGGGCGTTGAAAAGCGTTTTGAAGCCTTACCAGGGGTGCTCAACGCCGAGTCGGGTTATGCAGATGGACGGGGATTTAAACCCACTTATCAGAACATCATCGCCAGAAAACGTCGTTTTGATGAAAATAACTACGCCGAAGTGGTGCGCGTGACCTTTAATGCCAATGTCGTCAGCTTAGAGCAAATCCTCCAGTTCTACTTTGAACAACATGACCCTACCCAAGTTAATCGTCAGGGCAATGATAGGGGCACCCAGTATCGCTCCACCATACTTACCTACGATGAAACGCAGCAGGGTATTGCCGTTAAGATACAGAGTCAGTATCAAAAATTATTAACCCAGGCCGGTTATGGCCAGATAGCGACGGTTATCAAACCGCTGGAAAAATTCCATCCTGCCGAAAATTATCATCAGGACTATCTTCGCAAAAACCCTAATGGCTATTGCCCGGATCATTCCACCGGCGTTCGTTTTGCAAAGCAAGAAGAAGCTCGGGTCGATAATACGCCGCTGTTAAAGGGGAAGCATATTGTCATGCTCGATGCCCGTGCCTATTGCCCGTACTGTGAGAAATTTAAGGCGGATGTACTGAATGACTATCAAGGCTCTATCAAGGTACATATGCGCTATGCGTCACAGCTTGATGGCCTAAGCGTGACCACACCCACTTTTGCGACGCCGACCATCTTATTTTTAGAAAACGGCAAGGAAGTGGCCGGTTATCAGGGGTACATGGAACCTAGTCTGTTTTATAAGGCGCTGGGCGCGTTCAAACTAGGAGACACCGAGGCCTATCGGGTCGCCTTTAACAAGGGCACGGATAATCGCTTTTGTCAGGAATATGAAATCTTTAAAAATACGCCGGACGGTGTGTTTATAGACAAACTCTCAGGTGCGCCTCTATTCGATACCAAAGATCGTTTTAATTCCGGCACCGGCTGGTTGTCATTTACCAAACCCGTGGCGGGGCAGGTAACCCGTCATCAAGACAACAGTTATGGCATGCGCCGCGTGGAAATTCGCTCTAAATCCTCAGGTATTCACTTGGGGCATGTCTTTGCCAACGAGGGACCGGGAGGCAAACCGCGCTATTGCATTAATGCCACAGTGTTGGAATTTGTACCCCGGGCCCAATATCTTGCCCGCACCGAAGCGCAATAGAGCGCAATAATGCTTGGCTAGTCACTGTCGCTGCTAAAGAGTTTTTTACGCACCAGGGTGCGGTACTCACTCGGGCTTTGTCCTAGCTCCTGGGTAAAGAGCTTATTGAGCAGTGCCTGATGGTTAAAGCCCAGCTCTAAAGCGATATCGTTAATGCTGAGGTTGGAGTTGGCGAGCAACTCCTGGCCAGCCTGTACCTTAAGCTTGCGCCAATATTGATTCGGACTTAGGCCGGTGGCCTGTTTAAAGCGCCGCGTCAGGGTGCGCTGTGAGATGGCAAATTGACTGGCTATTTCGGCAATACTCAGTTCCGCGCTCAGGTTATTCTTCAGCCAAAACTGAACCTGGGCGATAAGCTCATCGGGGTGACGTTCATTCATACCTTCTAGGTAGCGCTGTTGCTCATAGGGTTTTCGTACCTCATGGGAGAAGTTGCGCTGCACATGCAGGGCACATTCGCGGCCATAGAGATTCTCAAGGATATGCACTATCACGTCGGCTAAGGCATTGAGGCTGGCGACACAATAAAGTCCCTCGGCCTGGGTAATAAAGTACTCGGGCTTTAGCTCAACTTTAGGGTAATCCCGCTTAAACTGATCGGCATAATGCCAATGGGTGGTGGCCGGGTGGCCGTCGAGCAATTTGGCCTCGGCGAGAAAGCAGTTGCCGGTGCCAACGCCTATCATGGCGCAGCGTTTTGGGTCGAGCTTGGCCAACGCCTGAATCATACCCTCTTGTTTTCTCAATACCGGGCGCGGGTTGCGCCACAGGCTGGGTAAAATAAGCAGATCACAGGTATCTAGTGCATCTAATCCGACGTTGGCGGTGAAGGGCAGGCCACTGTGGGCGAGAACCGGCTCAGTGGTTTGTGCCATCAACTGCAGGCAGAGTTTCGGTGCTTCCTTGCTATGGCGCCGTGCAAAGGCATACCCGGCGTGGAGCATCTCAAAAGGCAGGGTCAGGCTGGTGGCCAGCATTTGTGGATACAGGCTATTAATACGTTAAATGGCTTCATAAAAGATCCGACCATTTAAATTTGGCCGTATTTGATAAATATATGGCCATTAAAACACATATCGACCGCTGTGTTCCACTTACACTAGGGACAATTTCCAAAGTAAAAGAATGAGTTGTTATGAGTGCATTACCTGTAATTGTTGCCATGGGTGGTATTAATGCCGCCGGGCGCACGTCATTTAACCAGGGTTTCCGCCGTGTGGTACTCGATGCCTTGCCATTAGCACAGCGTCAAGAAACCCTATTAGGCCTGGCCAGTTTAATGAATCTGGTAAGTGACGAGCAGGGACAATTGCTGAGCAAGGATGGCGTTGCCATCACAGCCGACAATGTTGAAGCGCAACTGGGCGAGCAGATCCTAGCTGGTACCCTAATTCGTCGTATCGAAGAGCGTTTCTTCGACGTTGATGCCACTCATTCGCATCAAAAATTGGTAGCCCAAGCCAGTGCGCCTATCAGCTTTACCACCCGTAAGCGTCAGCTTCCTGAGCCTATCCCAAGTAATTGGCAAGTCACCGAGCTGGAAAAAGGCCAGGTTGAAGTAACCATTTGTGGTGATTTTGAGGTTAAGCTCGACAGTTACCGTGACAACCCCATCAAGGCTGCTGGTCAATTGCCTACCGGTTTTGACCCATCGCAAATGTATAACAGCCGTTATCAGCCGCGTGGTCTGCAAGCCACTATTTTTGCTGCCAGTGATGCGATTCATGCCAGCGGTCTGGATTGGCAAAAGGTGATGAACTCGGTGGAGCCGGATCAAATCGGTACCTACAGTGCGTCTGTGGCCGGTCAGGTGAATAGCGAAGGTCTTGGCGGTCTGTTTAAAGCGCGTCTGCAAGGTGACCGTGTGAGCACCAAACAGCTGGCGCTGGGTCTTAATACCATGTCTACCGACTTTATCAATGCCTATGTAACCGGTAACGTGGGTACCACCTTTACCACCTCAGGTGCTTGTGCCACCTTCTTGTATAACCTGCGTGCTGCGGTACACGACATTAAGGCTGGTCGTACTCGTGTTGCTATCGTGGCTTCAAGCGAATGTGCCATCGAGCCGGAGATCATTGAAGGCTTCGGTAATATGGGCGCCTTGGCCAACGACGATAACCTGAAAAAACTTGATGGCAGCGATGAAGTGGATTACCGCCGTACCTCGCGTCCATTTGGCGAAAACTGTGGTTTCACCATAGGTGAGGGCGCTCAGGTGACCATATTAATGGACGACGCCTTAGCGTTGGAATTAGGCGCTGACATTCTTGGCAGTGTGCCGGATGTGTTTGTTAATGCCGATGGTTTTAAGAAGTCTATTACCGCACCGGGTCCGGGTAACTATATCACTATGGCCAAAGCCGTGGCATTGGCACAAGCCATTGTTGGCGATGAAGCCATCAGTAAGCGCAGCTTTATTCTGGCCCATGGTTCGAGCACACCACAAAACCGTGTGACCGAGTCGGCGATTTACGACCGTATCGCTACTGCTTATGACATTAACAATTGGCCGGTTGTGGCGCCAAAAGCTTTTGTTGGCCACACCATAGCACCAGCCAGTGGCGATCAGCTTGCTTTTGCCCTGGGTGTGTTTAGCGACAACATCATGCCGGGTGTAACCACCATAGATAAGGTGGCGGACGATGTATTTAACGCTCGTCTTAATATCAGCCTGGAGCATTATCAATGTGCCCCTCAGGATGTGGCCTTTATTAACTCTAAAGGCTTTGGTGGTAACAACGCCACCGCGCCTGTGCTCAGCCCAAGTGTGACTAAACGCATGTTGGCTGCTCGTCATGGCGATGCTGCAATCGCGGAGCATGAAGTGGCCTTTAAAGATACAGCAGCGCAACAGCAGGTTTATTTTGAACAGGCGCAACGCGGCGAGTTTTCACTTATCTATCGTTTTGGTGAAGGTCTTATCGACGAAAATGCCATCAGCTTCGATACCGAGCAGATGCAGATCCCGGGCTTTGATAAGCCAGTTCGTCTGGATATTGCCAATCCGTACAGCGACATGACCAAATAAGCAGGTCGTGAAAGAATGAAAAAAGCCCCGCATCAGCGGGGCTTTTTGTTATCTGTAAGGGCCGGCCCTAAGGGCTTTCCCTAAGGGCTTTCCGTTAGCCTAAGTATTGTGCATGGAAGTGCAAGTGCTGGTCGATAAAGCTACTGATAAAAAAGTAACTATGATCGTAACCAGGGTGCTGCTCCAGGCAAAGAGAGACATCGGCTTGCTCTGCCGCGGCGATTAAACGCTCCGGTCGCAACTGGCTTTCCAAAAAGGTGTCACTCATGCCCTGGCTGACCAGCAGCGGCGGGCATTTATCCACTGGGGTATGGCTGAGTAGCTCACAGCTGTCATAGGCCTTCCAACTCTCCCTGTCTTTACCCAAATAACCACTAAAGGCTTTTTCACCCCAAGGGCAGCTAAGCGGGTTGGTTATAGGAGCAAAGGCACTAACACTTGTGTATTGGCCAAGATTACGTAAACCTAAAACCAAAGCACCATGACCACCCATGGAATGGCCGCTGATGGCCTTTTTACCATTACTGGGAAAGTGCTCATCAATCAGTGCCGGCAGCTCAGAACATATGTAGTCATACATTTGGTAGTGCTGCTTATAAGGCTCTTCGGTGGCGTTAACGTAAAAGCCGGCACCTAAACCGAAGTCGTAATTGCCCTCGGGATCATCGGCAACTCCCTCGCCACGTGGGCTGGTGTCTGGTGCCACAAGAATAATGCCGAGCTCGGCGGCGGTTTTAAAGGCCGCCGCTTTTTGCATAAAGTTTTCATCGGTGCAGGTTAAACCCGACAGCCAATACAGCACAGGTGCCTTTGCGGTTTCATCCACGCCCGGGGGCAAAAAGATGGCAAAGGTCATGGTGCAGTTATTCACCGCGGATTTGTGGCTGTAACGCTTATGCCAGCCGCCGTGTACCTTATTATTGGCAATTAATTCCAGGCTCATATCGCCCCCTTACTTATCGTAATGGATCACGCTGCGAATACTCTTACCCGCGTGCATCAGCTCGAACGCCTCGTTGATGTCTTCAAGAGGCATGGTATGAGTAATAAAGTCATTCAGAGCGAACTCGTTATTTAGGTAACGCTCTACGATTTCTGGCAGCTCTGAGCGACCTTTTACGCCACCAAAGGCGGTGCCGCGCCATACACGGCCTGTTACCAGCTGGAATGGACGTGTTGAGATTTCCTGACCGGCACCGGCAACACCGATAATCACAGACTCACCCCAGCCCTTATGACAACATTCCAAGGCGCTGCGCATCACATTGACATTACCGATGCACTCGAATGAATAATCAACACCACCATCTGTCATCTCAACGATCACTTCCTGGATTGGTTTATCGTAATCATTGGAGTTGATAAGGTCGGTAGCGCCAAGTTTCTTCGCCAGCTCAAACTTACTTTCGTTGATGTCGATACCGATAATGCGACCGGCACCGGCCATTTTTGCGCCGATAATGGCCGACAGACCGATGCCGCCCAAACCAAAGATAGCGACTGTGTCACCAGGCTGTACTTTGGCGGTATTAAGCACAGCGCCCATGCCGGTAGTAACACCACAACCTAATAGACAGACTTCTTCCAAAGGCGCTTCTTTATTCACCTTGGCGAGGGAAATTTCAGGCAGAACCGTGTACTCGGAGAAGGTTGAACAGCCCATGTAGTGATAAATTGGCTCACCGTCTTTATAAAAACGTGTGGTGCCGTCTGGCATCAGGCCTTTACCCTGGGTTTCACGAATTTTTTGACACAGGTTGGTTTTACGCGAGGTACAGAACTTACACTCGCCACATTCCGGGGTGTAAAGAGGAATAACATGGTCACCCACGGCTACACTGGTCACGCCTTCGCCTATGGCTTCAACTACACCACCGCCTTCATGGCCTAGGATGGCAGGGAAGATGCCTTCAGGGTCTTCACCAGAGAGGGTAAAAGCATCGGTATGACACACGCCTGTGGCATGGATCTTTACCAGCACTTCGCCGGCTTTCGGCATCATCACATCGACTTCTTCAATTTTAAGTGGTTGCTTAGGGCCCCAAGCAACGGCGGCTTTTGATTTAATAAATTCAGCCATAACCATGGATCTCTTCTTATGAAATGAGGTGAAATTATTACACAATATGTTAAGTTTTAACTGGAATTAATATACTTTTACAAAGAGGTAATAATGCGTTGGCAAGGCATGCCGGAATTTATTGCTGCGGCGCAAGCTCAATCCTTTACCTCCGCGGCACGGCAAATAGGCACCTCGGTGGCCCATATCAGTCGTTCAATCAGTGCCCTGGAGGAGTATTACAATACTCAACTTTTTATTCGCAGCACCCGTAAGGTGGTGTTGACGCAACAAGGTGAGTTGCTTTTGCACCATGCCAAAAAGGCGCAGAGCGTACTTGAGCAAGGGGAGTGGGCGCTGCAACAGCAGCAGGCCCAACCCAGTGGGCAATTGAGGATCACCGCACCTGTAATGTTTGGCGAGCAATTTATTATGCCCCTAGTGCACGAATATATGGCCCTTTACCCTAAGGTCAGCGTCACCATGATCTTGAGTAATCAAACCATGGACTTAATTGGTGAGCATATAGACCTGGCTATACGTATCGGTGAGCTTGCGGACTCGAATCTTAAAGCACGTCGACTGGCATCAAGGGCGGTAATAGTCTGTGCGTCACCTGAATACTTAAACGAATACGGCCAGCCTTATGTATTGAGTGAGCTTGCTCATCATCAATGCCTTCTCGGCCATGCCGACACCTGGCGATTTCAAGAAGATTGGGCGCTTTAGGCATGTAAAAATAGCCAAGACCAAATTACGCTGTAACAGCGGTTGGGCCTTGGCGGATGCGGCCATGCGTGGCTTGGGGTTGGTACAACTGCCGGATTATTATGTGCAACCGGCGCTGCAACAGGGCCAGCTCAAAGAGGTGCTGCACAGTTTTGCAATTCGCAAAGAGCCCATATCTGCCATTACCCCGGCTAATTTATACCAGGCCAATGCCACCAAGGCGCTGATGGATTATCTCGCCGAGCATCTGAGTGATAGGCTAGGGGCCAGTTACGACCTTGGGCTGGGGCGATAAATTCGCCTACCGGAAGTGCTGAGCATACCCATGACCGCGTCCCTGTGTTAGCATCGTGACAATTTCGTTTTATTGTTAAGCTGTTGATGTATAAGCCTGTCAGTTTATTTATTGGTCTACGCTACTCGCGCTTATCTAAAGGCAGTGCGTTTGTCTCCTTTGTTTCGTTTTTTTCCATTGCCGGTATAGCCCTAGGCATCACCGCCTTGTTTACCGTGATGTCGGTAATGGATGGCTTTGAAAACAACCTAAAACGCACCATGTTGTCGATGATCCCTCATTTGCAATTTACTATGGCCGAGCGAGAGCCCCAGGCGCAGCAAGAGTTGATCGCTGATTTAAAAGCGCAGCCGGAAGTCAGCTCGATCAAGCGTTATCATCAGGCTCAGGCCATAGTGCAAAGCGCCGCTGACATCCAGGGCGTGCTATTGCAAGCTCCTTATAAAACCTTGCCGGATAATGTAATCGACAACATTGAGGTGGGCAGGATGCAGAGCCTCTATGATGAGCGCTATCACATCGCCATTAGTCGCTATTTGGCCCGTACTTTGGATGTGGGCGTCGGCGATACGCTGCGCGTGACCATTCCCAGTGTTTCTACCTATACGCCCATGGGCCGCATTCCGGCGCAGCGATTATTCACCGTGGCTGTTATTTACCGTACCGGCTCAGAGCTGGATATGCATACTCTGTTTACCTCTGGCGAGTCATTGCAGCGTTTGTTGCGTATAAAAAATGCCGATGATGCGCCCATTGAAGTAAGCCTGAGCGATGCTTTTAACAGCGAATTGGTGCTGTCACGCTTAAATGAGCAACAGCGTCAGGGCGTCACAGACTGGCGGCAGAGTCAGGGCAGTTTATTTGCTGCGGTGGCGATGGAAAAACGCATTATGAGCCTGCTTTTGGGGCTGATATTTATGGTCGCCGTGTTCAACATTTTATCCTCTTTAACCATGATGGTGAGGGAGAAACAAGGCGAGGTGGCAATTTTGCAGACCCTAGGGTTAGATCACAGCCAAATTGCCAGAATTTTTATGATACAGGGTTTATATAACGGTGTGGTCGGCAGCGTGATAGGCGCGGTTTTAGCTGTGCTGGTGGTTTTTAACCTCAATGCCATTTTAGCGGCGATCGGTTTGCATTTATTTGGTCAGCAAGAGCTGCCGGTGGTGGTGTCCTATAGCAATCTAATGCTAATTGTACTTGGGGCCGTGGTGATGAGTTTTGTCGCCACCTTGTATCCAGCGAAAAAGGCCGCCGAGGTGCGTCCAGCAGAGGTGTTAAGGTATGAGTAGTAAGGTAATTAGTTGTCAGGGGTTGACCAAGGTTTACAGCGATGCGGCGGAGCAAATTGAGGTGCTTAAGGGCATAGATTTAACCGTTGAGCGCGGCGAAAGCGTTGCTATAGTCGGCTCTTCCGGCTCGGGTAAAAGTACCTTATTGCATATTCTTGGCACCTTGGATAAACCCACGCAGGGTAGCTTGGAAATTTGCAATACCGAGGTGGCCAAACTGACGCGTAAGCAACAGGCACAGTTTCGAAATAAGCATTTGGGCTTTATCTATCAGTTTCACCATCTGCTGATGGAGTTTACGGCACTTGAGAACGTGGCCATGCCCTTGCTGATAGCGGGAATGGATGCCAAAGAGGCCGAACAAAAAGCGAAAGTCATGCTGGAGAAGGTGGGACTGACCCATCGCGCCGACCATAAACCGGCAAAACTGTCCGGTGGCGAGCGCCAGCGTGTGGCTATTGCCCGTGCCGTGGTGAGTGGACCGGATCTGGTGCTGGCCGATGAGCCGACGGGTAACCTGGATAAACACAATGCCCAGCGTATCTTCGCCTTGTTGATGGAATTGCAGCAGGATTTGGGCACTAGCTTTGTGGTGGTGACCCATGATCTTGATTTGGCCAGTCGCCTTACCCGTACCGTGGTCTTGGATGAGGGCGTATTGAATCCGCAAAGGTCCGAGGCTCATGTACTATGAAGGCCATGTCCTTAAGTTTGCTACTGGCGCAGCGTTTTCGTAAATCTCAGCGTAATAGCGGTTTTATGGGCTTTATGGCCCGCAGCTCAAGCCTGGGTATTATTCTTGGTGTCGCCGTACTTATTTTGGCGCTGTCCGTGGTGAACGGGTTTCAGCAGCAATTGGTTGAGCGCTTGTTAGCCCTGGTGCCCCATGTTGAGTATGTGGCCGCGGACAGGCCTATAGAGCGGTGGCCGCAAAAGCAGCAACGCCTGGAGCGACAAGACAATGTAGTTGCGGCGGCGCCTTTTATTGCCGTCAATGCCATGGCGCAATATCGCGGTAAGCTCGAAGCGGCACAGGTTAGGGGCGTAGTGCCCGAACTTGAAACCAGGGTATCCATAGTCGATGACTTTATAAGTGGTAAAAAACTGACGGAGTTAGATGCCAATGAGGTGATTATCGGCGCCCAATTGGCCAAGGCGCTGGGGCTTGAGCGCGGCGATAGCCTGACGCTCTTGATGACGGATATTAATAACCCCAGCGATGCCCTAAGCGCACCGATACGCTTAAATGTGCAGGTGGCAGGGTTAATTGAAAGCCATGGACCGCTGGATAAACTGCAAGTTTATTTGCCTTTGACCGCTTTGCAGCAGGCGTTTGCTTTTACAGAGGATCAGGTCACCGGATTGCGCATTACCCTGGATGATGTATTTAGTGCCCAGAGCGAGTCTATGCGTATTGGTCGCTCCCTCGATGACTATGTCTATGTGAACAGCTGGGTTCGCACTCAGGGCGGCCTGTATCAGGATATTCAAATGGTGCGCACCATAGTTTATTTAAGCGTCTTTTTGATCATAGCCGTGGCCAGCTTTAATATTATTTCTTCGCTGTTTATGGAAGTAAAAGAGAAGCAAAGTGCCATTGCCATCTTACGCACCATGGGCGCCAGTGATGTGATCATTATGCTCGCCTTTATGCTTCAGGGGGTAGTTTCCGCCGTGATAGCGACCTTGATTGGCGCCTTGGTTGGTGTTTTGTTGGCACTCAACATCACGGATATTTTTGTGCTCTGGAGCGATTTTATCGGTGAAAATAAGCTGGCCGGCGTCTATTTTATCGACTTTTTGCCAGCGCAAATTCATTGGCAGGATATCGCTCTGGTGGCGGCCATTACCTTAGTGATCACAGTGTTAGCCTCTATTTATCCAGCCTGGCAGGCGGCAAAGATTGACCCCGCCAAGGTATTGGGCAACTAACCCTCACAAAACTAAACTCCTGCTTTGTATCCTTTAGGGCTTGCAAGGCAGGGCGCTTCTTCGTAAAGTGACCCTAGCAACAACAATAGAAGTAGTATTATGTCGCAACAACAAGAACAATTAGCACAACAAGAACAACTAATTCGCGCCTTCCAACGTCAAGGTTTTGAAGCTGCGCAAAAGCATTTAGCCGAAAAAGGCATCATGCCAAAAACTTTGGTAGAAAAAGACAGTCGCTTCTTAGCACCACTTTGTGCGGTGTGGAAGTTTAAGGCGCAAGATGGCAAAACCTATTGGGTGATCACAGGTCAGTTACCTGTCGATCATATTGAAGTGTCAGCCGCTGGCTCGGCTCGCGAGGCAATTCGTCATTTCTCACTGCAATGGCAGCTTAAAGCAGATCAATTGCTTAATAGCCCACGTTTAGATAAAACTCAGCACGACTTTGCTCAACTGCTGATAAACCGTGCACATGGCCTTTATGAGCTATACGAAAAACAAGAACTATGGACTAATGAACCATAGTAAAAGGACTACTGTCACAGCGTGACACCGGGCATTCCAGGCGCTGTCTTGGAATGCCAGCCTCCATAAACACACAGCCACAAGGCGAAAAGCCTTTCTGCTTAAAGCGTTCTACCTCATCGAGCACACAATTAATACATATGGACTTAAAGCCGCAATTGCTGGCGTTGATAAGTACGTATTTGAGTATTTCTGTATAGATGCTGGGGTTACGATGGTCTGGAAGGACGGCAATACGGCCTAAAAGGCCGTCTTGACATAGGCGTGCAGTAGCAACAGGAGTCCCGTTTTCATCATAGGCGACAAAATGCAGGGCATTATTGTCGCGCTCGTCAAATTCAACACTTTTGGGAATGTTTAATTCGAAAACAAAGACTCGCTCACGTATTTGGCGTATCGGGCTATCTTGAGACCCCCAGTCGACTTGGTGGATCCGATAAGGCATAACCCCTCCTAATCTGCAAACCAATAACCTTCTTTGATCAGTGTAGCTAATGTCTGCCTGAAAAGTAAACAGCTTGTATTCATTGCCAGCACATGGGTAGCTATGCTTTGCTCATCACATAATAGTTTTACGGTTTCCAAGTGATTGATTGGCAGGCAAAAGCTGTGGCCTTCAACGGCAAGGATAACGGCATCTTGCTGTTCTACGTACAGAGATCTCAGACCTCCGGCCTTGTGTAAAAGGGGATAATCACTAAGGAAATCCATTACCTGGTGTTCTTCTAGCGGCTCATCTAAGGGCAATAAGTCCTTATCATGTTTAGGCTCACTGAGACTTTCGCTGATAAAGCGCAAGAAGGTGCTGTCGTCGTCAATCGCGGCAATCATTAATTTACGCAAGCGAGCGATTTCATCACTGGTTAGTTCACCGCGACTGGGGCGCTCCGTTAGTTGTTCATCACCATAACGTGCTTGCCCTAGGTCATGGTCAATGAGGTGATCGGCGAATGCAGAGAGCAGATCCGTTTGATTCGGCGCTCTAAAACCAATTGAATAGTTTAGCGATGGTTCAATGGCATACCCTTCGTGCGGCGCATTAGGCGGAATATAGAGAATATCACCTGGCTCTAGCTCGACATCGATAACCGCAGTAAAAGAGCCAACCTGGAGCAGGCCTTTATTGGCGCTAAATTGTTGTACGCTTTTATCAACCTGACCAACTCGCCAATTGCGTTTACCCGAACCTTGAATAATGAACACATCATACTGATCTATGTGCGGACCCACACCGCCGCCCGGGGTGGAATAGCTCACCATCAAGTCATCAATGCGCCAATTGGGAATAAAACGAAATGGCTCAACCAGCTCGGCAGCATCAGGGTGCCAATGGTCGACCGCCTGTACCAACAGGGTAGAGTGCTCTTCGCCTAGGGTGCTGAAGTCTTCAAAAGGGCCATTGGCACATTGCCAACCGTCACTATTAGTGACGATACGCGACTCTATCCCTTCTTCCATTGCCAGACCGGCGAGTTCTTCTGCATCGATCGGGTCAACAAAATTTTTAAAGCCGCCCTTAATGAGTAGGGGTTGTTTCTGCCAGTATTGCGCTAAAAATTGCGCCTTGCTGAGCTCGTTTATTGTTAGGCTGTACATGGTTACTCCTATAATACCAATTCACTTACTTAACAGAATTGGTATAAAAAAAGCGAAAGAGCAGCGCTTTTGGCCGCATCTTTCGCTTTATAGCATATTCTAGTGCTGAAAATTAAAGGTTATCAATGAACTCAACGGCGCGGCCAATGTAGTTGGCTGGGCTTAGCTCTTTTAATTGCGCTTTAACTTCTGCTGGTAGTTCAAGCGTGTCGATAAACTCGGCCATAGCCACCTGATCAACACGCTTACCGCGAGTCAGCTCTTTTAGCTTTTCATACGGCTTTTCGATACCGTACTTACGCATTACCGTTTGAATTGGCTCTGCAAGTAGCTCCCAGTTCTGATCAAGTTCGGCAAGTAAACGGTCGGCATTTACTTCAAGCTTGCTGATCCCTTTTAGGGTCGCTTGATAAGCGATTAGGGTATAACCCATGCCAACACCCAGGTTACGTAGAACCGTTGAGTCGGTTAGGTCGCGCTGCCAGCGTGAAATTGGAAGCTTTTGCGCCAGGTGAGCGAAAATCGCATTGGCCAGACCCAGGTTACCTTCTGAGTTTTCGAAGTCGATCGGGTTAACCTTGTGCGGCATGGTTGATGAACCGATTTCGCCGGCAATGGTCTTTTGCTTAAAGTGGTTAAGAGCAATGTAACCCCAAACGTCACGATCGAAGTCGATAAGAATGGTGTTGAAACGCGCTACCGCATCGAACAACTCGGCGATGTAGTCGTGTGGTTCGATTTGCGTGGTGAACGGGTTAAAAGTAAGACCTAGGCTGGTAACAAACTTTTCTGCATGTGTGTGCCAGTCGTAGTCAGGGTAGGCGCTTAGGTGAGCATTATAGTTACCAACGGCACCGTTGATTTTACCTAGCATGCTTACTTGAGCAACCTGATCGCGCTGGCGCTTAAGACGCATGTACACGTTGGCAAACTCTTTACCCATGGTTGAAGGTGAAGCAGGCTGACCGTGAGTACGTGTCATCATGGCGATTGACTTGTATTCAACGGCTTTTTCTTTAACTGCGTCAAGTAGCTGATCCATGTAAGGAAGCAATACGGTATCGCGCGCTTCGCTTAGCATCAGGCCGTGTGACAGGTTATTGATATCTTCAGAGGTACAGGCGAAGTGGATAAACTCGTTAACGGCATTAAGCTCGGCGTTATCGGCCACTTTTTCTTTTAGAAGGTACTCAACCGCTTTTACGTCGTGGTTGGTGGTGCGTTCAATTTCTTTAACGCGGGCCGCATCGGCTTCGCTAAAGTTTGCAACTATGCTATCAAGCAGGGCATTGGCTTCTGCGCTTAACGCTGGAACTTCTGCAATTTCCTTGGCCTCGGCGAGGGCTTGTAACCAACGTACTTCTACCTGTACGCGGTATTTGATCAGACCAAATTCACTAAAAATGCTACGTAGTTCAGTTGTCTTACTACCGTAGCGCCCATCTACCGGAGAGATCGCGGTTAACGCTGAAAGCTCCATATTAACTCCTAAGTTACGTTGAACGATTATCTTTTATTTGCTTGCAAGCCAATAACTCACAAGCCGGGGTTTAAATGTGTTCTTTAGCTAAGGCCAATATTTTGCGTTTGGCAAATATAAAGTGGCGGCGTTTACCACCGACCTGACGCCATAGCACCGCCGCGCGTATGCCTGCCAAGAGCAGGGCGCGAATACGGTTTTGAATGCTGCTTTGTTTTAATAGTGCCGGTTGACCGAATACCTGAATGCGCTGCCCAAGCGGACTGATGATGCGGGCATAGGTATCGGCAAAGGCGGCAATAATAGACTCATCAAGCAGGTCTAAGTGGTTTAATTTATTTTTTACCAGGTCTATATCGCGGCCAAGCTCGGCCAGGGCTTGCGGCTTGCTGCTCAGGATGCGTTCAAGTTGAATTAAGCCACCGACGTATTTGACCAGCTCGACGTTTTTATCACTGCCCGGGCTTAACTGAGAAACCAGGGCGCGATAGCCGGAATGAAGATTACGACTGCTGCCGTAAATTTGCTCGGCATTGTCGGCATCGGTCGCTAACAAGGAATTGAGCAGCGGCTCAATTTCATGCTGTTGTGACTGGCCGTATTTGGCCAGCTTTTGCACCTGCAGGGCTACTTGGCACATGGCCGCCAGGGCCATCACTTGATTGGCGTTCATACTAGCGGATCACCGAGTCGATAATACCGCCACCAAGGCAGACATCGCCGTCGTAAAATACCGCTGATTGACCTGGAGTTACCGCCTTTTGCGGCTCATCGAAGAGCACGCGAGCAACGCCGTCTTGGCCAACTAATAAAGTACAAGGGATGTCGTGCTGACGATAACGGGTTTTCACCGTAACGCGTGCCGTGCCTTTAGGACCAACGCGGTCAACCCAATGCAGCTGATCTGCATTAAGGCCATTGCTATACAGGCGAGGGTGGTCTTTACCCTGACCTACAACCAGCACATTGCGCTCTATGTCTTTGTCGACGACATACCAAGGCTCGCCAGAGCCTTCTTTTAGACCGCCGATATGCAGGCCCTTACGCTGACCTAGGGTGTGATACATCAAACCTTCGTGTTCACCCACCTCGTTGCCATCCGTGTCTTCGATTACACCGGGTTGGGCTGGAAGGTAACGTTGTAAAAAGTCTTTAAACTTACGCTCGCCGATAAAACAGATACCGGTACTGTCTTTTTTATCGTGGGTCACTAAGCCTTGTTGCTCGGCGATTTCACGTACCTGCGGCTTAGGTAATTCCCCCACTGGGAACAGGGTTTGGGCGATATGCTCATGGCTTAGGGTGTACAGGAAGTAACTTTGATCCTTGTTGTCGTCCTCACCGCGGAGCATGGCGAACTTACCATCGCGCTCTTCACGGCGCACATAGTGGCCGGTGGCGATATAGTCGGCGCCCAAGGCTTCGGCGGCAAACTCTAAAAAGGCTTTAAATTTGATTTCCTTGTTACACATAATATCCGGGTTGGGGGTACGTCCTGCCTTGTATTCGGCAAGGAAGTACTCGAACACGTTATCCCAGTATTCGGCGGCAAAGTTAACCGTGTGTAATTCGATTCCTAACTTTTCACAGACCATTTGTGCGTCTTTCAGATCTTCTGCAGCGGCACAATATTCATCGTTGTCGTCTTCTTCCCAGTTTTTCATAAACAGGCCTTCGACTTGATAGCCTTGCTCTTTTAACAGGTAAGCGGATACGGATGAGTCAACACCACCGGACATGCCGACGATTACTTTAATTTGGCTGTTATCGCTCATAGGAACTGAATTTTCACATCACTTGGCTTTAAAGGCGCGAATTATATCACGCTTACCCAAGGGCTTGAAGTGGCAAGGTGGGCTTGTTAACCCACTTGATAGCTTAAATGGCTCAGGGGGATCAAGGGCCGCGATTGGGAATCATCAATGCATTGGCGGACTAACTCGGAGCGAAGCGCCAGAGATTGGATTTCTTCATGTGTTAACCAGTGACAAGCCATGATATCCGGGTCCTGCGGCTTGGGTTCAAGACACTGTTCCAGCTCGCCATAAAAGCAAAAGCGCAGATAATGGACACCATTTTTTGCCTGCAAACTGTAAATACCCACCAGACCTAAGGGCGCAGCTGTGATCCCGGTTTCCTCATAAAGTTCGCGGGTACAGGCTTGAAGGAGAGATTCATTTTCTTCCAAATGCCCGGCCGGTTGATTAAAAACCACTTCGCCGCTTAGTTTGTCACGTTCTTGCACCATCAAATAACGCTCGCCACTTTTTAACACCATGGCAACGGTTACATTAGGTCTATACATGTTTTTTCTCCAAACGGTACTGGCCGCTTTGTAAATCGCCCAAGCGATAGCTACCTATGGCGGCGCGAATGAGCCGCAGGGTCGGGTAGCCGACATGGGCGGTCATGCGTCGCACCTGGCGGTTGCGACCTTCTCGGATCTGAATTTCAAGCCAGGTGGTGGGGATATTCTTACGCTCGCGTATTGGCGGCGTGCGCGGCCAAAGTCCTTGTGGCTCGTCGATGATCTTGACTTTGGCGGGCAGGGTCATGCCATCATTGAGTTCAACGCCTTGTTGTAAAGCGTGCAAGGCAGCATCGGTGAGAGCACCTTCTACCTGAACCCAATACGTTTTATAGGTATTTTTCTTGGGGTTGGCGAGCTGGTGCTGCAACTTACCGCAGTTGGTCAAAAGCAACAGACCTTCGGAGTCGCGGTCGAGACGACCTGCGGCATAAACCTGCTTGATGTCTATGTAATCGGCCAAGGTACGACGGTTGGCATCATCGGTAAACTGGCACAGCACATCATAGGGTTTATTGAATAAAACCACCTTAACTTGCTGTGGCGGCACGCTGGGCTTGGCGGGTTTACGCTTAAATCGGGTTTTATCCGCTGGTTTACCTGAAAAGGGGCGTGAGCGTGTGTTATTGGGCTTTTTTGTCATGGAGTAAAAATAAAAAAGGCACCCGATTGGATGCCTTGATATTGCATTCGATACGATTAAGCTAGTTTAGCAAGAATCGCATTGAAAGTATTGCTTGGACGCATAGCTTTGAACGCAAGCTCTTCATTTGGCTGGTAGTAACCGCCGATATCCATGCTTGGACCTTGTGCGTCGTTTAGTTCCTTGATGATGGTTTGCTCATTCTCGCGAAGTAGCGCTGCTACCTCAGTGAAACGTGCTTTAAGATCCGCATCAGCGTCTTGTGCAGCAAGTGCTTCAGCCCAGAACAAGGTCAGGAAGAAGTGGCTGCCACGGTTATCAATTTCACCCACTTTACGTGAAGGTGACTTGTTCTCGTCAAGGAACTTAGCCGTTGCTTGATCCAATGTATCAGCAAGTACCTGCGCTTTGGCGTTGTTAGTACGGGCACTTAGGTGCTCGTAAGATGCGGCAAGGGCAAGGAACTCACCTAGAGAATCCCAACGTAAGTGGTTTTCTTTTTGGAACTGCTGTACGTGCTTAGGAGCACTACCGCCAGCGCCGGTTTCGAATAGGCCACCACCGTTCATAAGAGGAACGATAGACAGCATTTTCGCACTGGTGCCCAGCTCAAGAATTGGGAACAAGTCAGTTAGGTAGTCACGTAGTACGTTACCTGTTACTGAAATAGTGTCCTGACCTTCTTTAATACGCTCAAGTGAGAACTTGGTTGCAGCAATTGGGTCTAGGATAAGGATTTCCAGGCCACTGGTGTCGTGCTCTGGCAAGTAGGCGTTAACCTTTTTGATAAGCTCGGCATCGTGTGCGCGGGCTTCATTTAGCCAGAATACCGCAGGAGTGTTAGTGGCACGGGCACGATTTACGGCCAGTTTAACCCAGTCTTGGATAGGTGCATCTTTCACCTGACACATACGCCAGATATCACCGGCTTCAACATCATGCTCGATAAGCACAGTGTCATTTGCATCAACAACGCGTACTTTACCCGCGCTCTTGATTTCAAACGTCTTGTCGTGTGAACCGTATTCTTCGGCTTTTTGTGCCATCAGACCTACGTTTGGTACGCTACCCATGGTGCTTGGGTTGAATGCGCCGTGCTCTTTACAGAACTCAACAGTCGCATCGTATACGCCAGAGTAGCTACGGTCTGGAATTACGAAAGCAGTGTCTTGTAGCTGACCGTCGGCGTTCCACATTTGACCAGAAGAACGGATGGCCGCTGGCATTGACGCATCGATGATCACATCGCTTGGTACGTGCAAGTTAGTAATGCCGCGGTCTGAGTCTACCATGGCAACCGCTGGGCGCTGCTCGTATACCGCCATGATGTCGGCTTCGATTTCTTTGCGCTTGGCTTCGTCTAGGCCTTCAATACGAGCGTATACATCGCCAAGACCGTTATTTACGTCTACACCTAGCTCTTCAAATAGGGCGCCGTGCTTAGCGAATACGTCTTTGTAGAATACTTTTACTGCATGACCGAAGATGATTGGGTCTGACACCTTCATCATGGTTGCTTTCATATGCAATGAGAACAACACGCCTTGTGCTTTAGCTGCATCGATTTGCTCGGCAATAAAGGCCTGTAGCTTAGATACGCTCATGCAAGAACCGTCGATGATCTCGCCGTCTAGTAGTTTTACTTCTGGCTTCAATACCGTGATGTCACCGTTATCAGCCACATGCTCGATGCGTACGCTGGTCGCTTTTTCTACGGTTACAGACTTTTCTGAGCCGAAGAAGTCGCCGTCTGTCATTGATACAACACTAGATTGCGAGTCCTTGCTCCACTCACCCATTGAATGAGGGTTTTTACGGGCATAGGCTTTTACCGACGCTGGCGCGCGACGGTCTGAGTTACCTTCACGTAATACAGGGTTTACGGCGCTGCCTTTAACCTTGTCGTAACGGGCTTTGATATCTTCTTCTTGCTCGTTTTTAGGCTCATCAGGGTAGTTAGGAAGGGCATAACCCTGGGCCTGCAATTCTTTAATCGCCGCTTTAAGCTGCGGTACTGATGCACTGATATTAGGAAGCTTGATGATGTTTGCTTCTGGTGTTTTAGCCAATTCACCTAGCTCGGCAAGGGCATCACCGATACGCTGGTCTTCGTTTAAAAACTCAGGGAATAGGGCAATAATACGGCCGGCAAGAGAGATATCGCGAGTTTCTACATCGATACCAGCAACTTTTGAAACTGCTTCGATTACAGGAAGCAAAGAATAGGTAGCCAGAGCTGGCGCCTCATCAGTCTTGGTGTAAATGATTTTCGAGGTCATTTTGTGTCCTAATTTATCGTTGTGTATTATCGGCCTAGGCAAAAAAATCCACCTAAAAAGACCGACATCTGCTGTCACTGCGGTGCAGTTTAACAAGCAAAAGAGAAAAGCTCCATTCACCTTTAGGTTAGGGCGGATATTAAAAATTCAAGTATTGTTTACAGAATAAGGGAAAACTTTACGTAGCGACGAGTAAAATAAGGGGGTACAGAGGGGATCAAAGCGAGCTAGTTACAGCATAAGCTCGCTCTTAGACGTGACCGAACAGCATAGCTGTTAGTGCAAGACGCTTAGCATTTACCGATCAAATGACCTCGGAGCCATCAGTAGGTAGAATGTTTGTGGCGTGTAGACCCTTGGGGCCTTGTTGCAATTCGAAGGTTACGTCTTGGCCAGCTTTTAGTGTTTTGTATCCATCCATATTAATGGTTGAGTAGTGTGCAAAGATGTCTTCCTCACTGCCTACTTCCTGGATAAAACCGAACCCTTTGGCATTGTTGAACCATTTGACTTTTCCACAAGCCATACTTCTACATCCTTCTATAAGTTGACTAATTTAGTTAATCTAAACCTGATAGTTTGATAGACTGGCTAATAGATAGACAGTCCAAACTTGACTGTAGTTTATTTGCCCATTCAGTCAAGTATTTTGTGCATTTTTTTAACAGTTTATTTATTTTTGATTTCGTGTTTGCTTGAGATCTACAGAGAAGACTATATTTATTTATGAGTGGAATGAAAGATTCTGGTGTTGTAGAGCGTAGTCGTGACGAGCAGAAGCAAAAGTTGCAGCCGCCACGTAAATACAAGGTGATACTCAATAACGATGACTACACACCAATGGATTTTGTTATCGAAGTTTTAATGACTTTTTTCAATATGGATAGCGAAAGAGCAACAGACGTTATGCTCAAAGTTCACCATGAGGGTAAAGCGGTATGCGGTATCTATCCTGCAGATATTGCCCACACCAAAACCGAGCAGGTTAATCGCTATGCCAGAGAGCATGAGCATCCACTGCTTTGTAGTTGTGAGCAGGAATAACGAGTTTTTCAGTTTTGGGGGTTGCCAATGCTAAATAAAGATCTAGAAATTACTTTAAATGATGCGTTTAAAGAAGCCCGCACCCGTCGTCATGAATTTATGACGGTCGAGCATTTATTGCTGGCGCTATTGGATAACCCATCGGCCAACGAGGCCTTAATTGCCTGCGGTTTGGATTTGGCCCTGTTACGCAGTGAATTATCTGAGTTTATTGATGAAACCACACCGGTGATCTCAGATCTTGAACAAGAGCGTGAGACCCAGCCCACCTTAGGTTTTCAACGTGTACTGCAGCGCGCGGTATTTCATGTGCAGTCGTCCGGTAAAAGTGAAGTCACTGGCGTTAACGTGCTTGTCGCTATTTTCTCGGAGCAGGAAAGCCAAGCCGTTTATTTGCTTAAAAAACATGATGTTAATCGCCTTGATATCGTTAACTTCATCTCTCATGGTATTTCCCGTGCCGATGATGAAAGTGAACATATTGACGATCACGAAGAAATTTCCGAAGAATTGGTGGGCGAGGCCAGCGAAGAGCAAAATATTCTCGATAAATACACCACTAACCTTAATGTGGAAGCACAAAAAGGCTCGGTCGACCCTCTGATTGGTCGTGACCAAGAAGTGGAGCGCACGGTGCAGGTATTGTGTCGCCGTAAAAAGAATAACCCACTACTGGTGGGTGAAGCTGGGGTGGGTAAAACCGCTATTGCCGAGGGCCTGGCCTATCGTATCGTCAATAACGAGGTACCTGAAGTGATCGCCGATGGCGTGGTGTACTCGCTGGATATGGGTGCCTTGCTTGCCGGTACTAAATACCGCGGCGACTTTGAGAAACGCTTAAAAAGCCTTCTTAAACAGCTGCAGCAACAACCCGGTGCCATTCTCTTTATCGATGAAATTCATACCATAATCGGTGCCGGAGCGGCCTCGGGTGGGGTTATGGATGCATCTAATCTGATCAAACCGCTGTTATCGAGCGGCCAGATACGCTGCATGGGTTCAACTACCTATAACGAATTTAAGAATATTTTCGAAAAAGACCGTGCCTTGGTACGTCGATTCCAAAAAATCGATATCAATGAACCAAGTATCGATGACACCACGAAAATTCTTAATGGCTTAAAAGAGCGTTACGAAGAGCACCATGGTATTCGTTATACGCAAAAAGCACTGCGTGCGGCGGCCGAGCTGAGCGCCAAATACATTAATGAACGTCATTTGCCGGATAAGGCCATAGACGTTATCGATGAAGCAGGCGCCAATCAGCGTTTGCAGCCTGTGTCTAAGCGTAAGAAAACCATTAATGTGGCGGATATTGAGCAGATCATTGCCAAGATTGCCCGTATTCCACAGCAAAGCGTGTCTTCGTCCGATAAGGAAGTATTGAAGAACCTGGACCGCAACCTCAAGATGCTGGTCTTTGGTCAGGATCAGTCCATTGACGCCTTATCGTCGGCCATTCGCTTATCACGCTCTGGATTGGCTAATGAAGACAAACCGGTGGGTTCTTTCCTATTTGCCGGTCCGACTGGTGTGGGTAAAACCGAGGTTACCAAGCAGCTGGCCAAATGCATGGGCATTGAGTTTTTACGCTTCGATATGTCCGAATACATGGAACGCCATGCGATCAGCCGTTTGATTGGTGCGCCTCCTGGTTATGTGGGTTACGAGCAGGGCGGTTTGCTGACCGATGCGGTAATAAAACACCCTCACGCCGTAGTGTTACTCGATGAAATCGAAAAGGCACACAGCGACATCTATAACATACTGTTGCAGGTAATGGATCATGGCACATTGACGGATAACAATGGTCGCAAGGCCGACTTCCGTAATGTGGTACTGGTATTGACCACCAATGCCGGGGTACAGGAAACGGTGAAAAACAGCATAGGTTTTGCCGATCAGGACAGCTCTTTTGATGCTATGAGCGAGATAAACAAGGTGTTTTCACCTGAGTTTAGAAACCGTCTCGACAACATCATCTGGTTTAATCACCTCGATAGCGAGATCATCCTGCTTGTGGTGGATAAGTTCCTGGTGGAGCTGCAAGCCCAGCTTGATAAGAAATCTGTTAATCTGGAGCTTAGCGATGCTGCTCGTCGTTGGCTGGCCCATAAGGGCTACGACAAGGCAATGGGGGCACGTCCCATGGCTCGGGTAATACAGGAGCAATTGAAAAAGCCATTGGCCAATGAAATCCTGTTCGGCAGCCTGACTGACGGCGGCGACGTTCAGGTTGATGTGGACACGGATAACGACTGCTTGTCATTTACCTATGCGTCGCAATTGAGTCCAGCCTAATGACATGTTAGGCAAACGGCAGATAACAAAAAGCCCAGCACTTGCTGGGCTTTTTGCTAAATCGGCTTAGCGTGCGGGCGTATTAACGTGCACGGAAAACGATACGGCCTTTTGATAGATCGTAAGGCGTAAGTTCCACTGTTACTTTGTCGCCAGTTAAAATACGAATGTAGTTTTTACGCATTTTACCGGAAATGTGAGCCACAACTACGTGACCATTCTCAAGCTCTACACGGAACATTGTATTAGGCAAGGTTTCTAGTACCGTACCTTGCATTTCAATTACGTCTTCTTTCGCCATATCTAGCGTAACACCTCTGTGATAGTTAAACGCATGGGATTGTGCCGAAAAGCAACGGATAAGTAAAGCCAAGGCACTGAATTTGTCGATTTTACAGGCAAATTACGTCTTCCCAATGATTATTGCGCAGTTGTTGTGCGGGCAAGTACTGCAGCTTGTAACGCATCTTACGACACTCGTCTATTTGATAACCAAGATACAGGTAACGCTTACCCCAATCTGCCGCCAATTGGATCTGCTTAATGATCATTAAACTGCCCAGACTCAACTGCTCATAATCGGGGTCGAAAAAGGTATAAATGGCGGAAAGGGAATGGGCCATCACATCGGTGACCGCCACGGCGATGAGCTTGTCCCTATCCCACAGCTCAATAAAGTCTATATCCATCCAGTGACAAAATAAAAAACTGTCAAATTGTGAGCGCTGTGGTGGGAACATGGTGCCATCGTTATGGCGGGCATTAATATAACGCTCGTACAAGGGATAATATTCGGCTTTTTCGCGCTTACTGATACGCACCTGAAATTCTTTTGCCTTGGTTATCAGACGTTTTTGCGAGCGGCTGGGGGTATAATGGGGCGCTAATACCCGCACCGCCTGACAGGCATTGCAGGTTGGACAATGGGGCCGGTAAATCTGCTCGCCACTGCGTCTAAATCCTTGTTTTAACAAGGCCTCGAATCCATTTGGACTGTAACAAACCGGGTCTAGAATAACCAGTAATTGCTCTTCCTGAGCGGCCAAGTAACTGCAGGGGAAACGCTGACTTAGGCCGATTTTAATCGGAAGGTGTTGCGTCATAAGGAGTCTCTAACTGCCGAGCTTGCCAAAATGACAAGTCTATCGACTGATGGTTACTTTCCTTTAGTTTAGTCAAGAATTGCTGGCGTGACAGGGCCTTTGCCCCTAATTGCTCTAGGTAGGGATTCATCAACTGACAGTCAATAAAGGCGCCATTATTGGCTTTGAGTAATTCAACCAGCGCCCACATGGCCAATTTAGAGCATTCGGGAACATGGAAAAACATCGATTCACCACAAAACACCCGAGACTGCATAATACCGTATAAGCCGCCGACAAGTGTGTCGTCTTGCCATACTTCCACACTGTGCGCTAAGCCGTTTTCATGGGCATGGATATAGGCTTGCTCCATGGCATCTGTGATCCAGGTGCCTTCAACGTCCTGACGTTGTATCTTGCAGGCATGTATCACATCGGCAAAACAAGTATTGATGGTGACGCGGGTATTAAGACGGCGTGCTGCCTTCTTCAGGCTGCGGCTGATATGAAACTCATCGAGTTCGATAATGGCTCGCTCACTCGGAGACCACCACATTAATGGCTCGCCTTCGCTATACCAGGGAAAAATGCCTTGCTGATAGGCTTGCTGCAAGCGCGGCAGCGATAGGCACCCGCCTATGGCAAGTAGGCCATCGGGTTGGGTCAGAGCTGTGTTGGGGTCGGGGAAACCTTCTCCAACGCTACCAAGGTAATGCAAATACTGAGTCATAAAAGTTGGGGCCTAGGGTCTTAACCCTAAACCCCAATTATATTACTTAAGGTTATCTAAGTAACGCTCGGCATCCAGCGCCGCCATACAACCTGTACCGGCTGAGGTAATGGCCTGACGGTAGATATGATCAGACACGTCGCCGGCAGCAAATACGCCTTCGATGCTGGTTTGCGTCGCATTACCGTTAAGACCAGACTCAACAACCAGGTAACCGTCTTTCATTTCCAGTTGGCCTTGGAACATATCGGTATTTGGCTTGTGGCCGATAGCAATAAATACACCAGCTAAATCAAGTTCTTCGGTAGCGTCAGAATGGCTGTCTTTCATACGCAGACCAGTTACACCCATTTCGTCACCCAGAACTTCGTCAAGGGTGCGGTTCCAGTGAATGGTCACGTTGCCGTTTTCTGCTTTTTCTAACAGACGGTCGGCAAGGATTTTCTCACTGCGGAAGCTGTCACGACGGTGGATAACATGTACTTCAGAAGCGATGTTAGAAAGATAAAGGGCTTCTTCAACGGCGGTATTACCACCACCAACAACAGCCACTTTTTGATTCTTATAGAAGAAACCATCACAGGTTGCACAGGCAGACACACCACGACCCTGGAATGCAGTTTCTGACTCAAGACCCAGGTACTTAGCTGAAGCACCGGTGGCGATGATCAGGGCATCGGCGGTATAAGTGCCGCTGTCACCTTTTAGCTCAAACGGGCGTACATTGAGGTTCACTTCGTTGATATGGTCAAAGACGATTTCAGTTTCAAAGCGCTCGGCGTGCTCTTTCATACGCTCCATCAGTGCAGGGCCGGTCAAACCGTGGGCATCGCCAGGCCAGTTTTCAACTTCGGTAGTGGTGGTCAACTGACCGCCTTGTTGAATACCGGTAACCAATACCGGGTTTAGGTTAGCACGGGCAGCATAAACGGCGGCTGTGTAACCAGCAGGGCCTGAGCCAAGGATAAGTAGTTTGCAGTGTTTGGCGCTCATAATACGTCTCAAATGAATTTATAGAATTAGGTTATGCGGGTGATTCTAAGAAAAACAATCCATATGTAAACAAAATTACGAATTTTCCATTTGCATAAATACCTAGGCTGTCAAAATAACTGTACTGTGTGATTAAACAGCAAATAGCGATAGCCTAAGCGTTACTTCATGACCTTAGATATTTTTTTTGCTATGTTCTAGGCAAATAAAAACTCGCAGACAGCGCCAAGCTGATGACGAAGCAGAAAAATAAGGGCCTTATGTATTTTTGGCAACATCAAGCAGGCTATGGCCTCGAACAACAAGATATAGACATACTACTTGATGCAAAAAGCTATCGAACCAAGCTACTTGAGCTGATCGCCAGTGCGAAACAGCGCATCTATATCACCGCCTTGTATTTACAGGACGATGAAGCGGGGCGGGAAATTCTCGAAGCTCTTCACAAAGCCTCGCAAAACAACCCTGAATTAGATGTAAAGGTATTGGTCGATTACCATCGTGCCCAACGCGGCTTGATTGGCGCAGCGGCCAGTGAAGGCAATGCAGCCCTGTATCTGAGCGCCCTTGAACAACATCAATCCAATGTGCAGGTTTACGGTGTGCCGGTGAAGGCCAAAGAGCTTTTTGGCGTGTTGCACCTAAAAGGTTTTGTTATCGACGATACCTTACTTTATAGCGGCGCCAGCCTAAATAATGTGTACCTGCAGTATTTTGATAAGTATCGCCTCGACCGTTATTTTTTGATACGCCAAGCGCAGCTATGTGACGCCTTTGTGGAATTTACCGACAAGGTGTTATTGGCAAGTGATGCGGTGCCGCGATTGGACACAAGACCCATCCCCAAGTTCATCGATATTAAGGGCGAACACCGCAAGTTGGTTAAGGCACTAAAAAAAGCCAGTTATGCCTTGGCCAAAAATGAAGGCGAGAGCGATTTAACGGTACGCCCATTTATCGGTTTAGGACGCAGAAATAACAAGCTTAATCGCCTGATCAAGCAGCTGTTCGATATCACCGAACAGGAATTGGTGCTTTATACCCCTTATTTTAATTTCCCCACGCCCTTGTTACGCGCATTGCGTCGATTATTACGCCAGGGTAAGCAAGTCACCATAGTGGTGGGGGATAAAACCGCCAATGATTTCTATATTCCGCCGGAGGAAAAATTCTCCAAGGTGGGGGCGCTGCCGTATCTATATGAAACAATCTTGGCTAAGTTTTTGAAAACCCAACAGCGTTATGTGGATGCCGGTAACCTCAATGTGTATTTATGGCAGCATGAGAAGAACTCGTTCCATCTTAAAGGCATTTGTTCTGATAACCGTTACCACCTGCTAAGTGGCCATAACCTCAACCCCAGAGCCTGGGGTCTGGATATAGAAAACGGTATTTTTATCGATGATCACAAAGGTCAGCTTGTGGACGCGGTCGCGCGGGAAAAAGCGGCCATTATGGCCCATTGTACAAGACTGCAAAGTTACACCGAACTAGAGCAGCTGAGCGATTATCCAGAGCCGGTACAAAAGATATTGGGGCAGGCCAAGCGCGTAAAGGTCGACTTTATTATCAAGCGCTTTATCTAGCCTTTTTAAAAAATATTAAGCAAATAAAAAACCCGCCGATTGGCGGGTTTTTCGTAAACACTAACTCTAAATTATAGTGTTTCAACGGCGCTGCGCGGGTCAACATATTCCATGTTGAACGCTTCAGCTACTTCTTTATAAGTTACCTTACCCTTGATCACGTTAAGACCTTTTAGGAAGTGCTCGTCTTCAAGTAGCGCTTGCTTGTAGCCCTTGTTCGCTAGCTTGATGATGTAAGGCAGAGTTGCATTGTTTAGGGCGAACGTAGAAGTACGAGGAACCGCACCAGGCATGTTAGCAACACAGTAGTGAACAACGTCATCAACGATGAAGGTAGGTTCATCGTGCGTAGTTGCCTTAGAAGTCGCGATACAACCACCTTGGTCGATTGCTACGTCAACGATTGCAGCACCAGGCTTCATCGCTTTGATGTGCTCGGCAGTTACTAGCTTAGGAGCAGCTGCACCTGGGATAAGTACGCCACCGATAACAAGGTCAGCTTCAACAACGTGCTTCTCAAGGGCATCAGCAGTTGAGTAAACAACTTTAGCCAGTGAGCCAAATTGTGCGTTAAGGCTACGCAGTACGTCGATGTTACGGTCAAGGATGGTTACGTCAGCACCTAGGCCTACAGCCATTTGCGCCGCGTTACGACCAACCATACCGCCACCGATAACAACAACCTTCGCAGGCTCAACACCTGGAACGCCGCCTAGCAGCATGCCAAGACCTTGCTTAGATTTCTCAAGCGCCTGAGCACCGGCTTGGATTGACATACGACCAGCAACTTCTGACATAGGAGCAAGAAGAGGTAGACCGCCTTTAGCATCGGTTACTGTTTCGTAAGCGATACAGATAGCGCCACTTTTCACTAGGTCTTCGGTTTGTGGAAGATCTGGTGCTAGGTGCAAGTAAGTGAATAGAATTTGATCTTCACGCAGCATCGCACGCTCAACGGCTTGCGGCTCTTTTACTTTGATGATCATTTCAGCCTGAGCAAAAATCTCAGCTGCAGTTGGCAAGATTTTAGCGCCAACTTCAATATAGTCTTCGTCGGTAAAGCCAATACCTAAGCCCGCGTTGGTTTCAACGATCACTTCGTGACCGTGAGCGATCAGCTCGCGCGCGCTTGCTGGGATCATGCCCACACGGTACTCGTGGTTTTTAATCTCTTTTGGTACACCGATAATCATAAGTAACTATACCTTTTTTGAACGGAAAAATTTTTCACTATTGTACATATGGCCAAATAGTGTGTCTCACTATTTTGCAATCTGTAGCCAGTGTATTAAACTTTATTAATTCTAAATTCAGTGCAATTAACTATTATCAAACATGCATCAACAACTCGATAGAATCGACCGTAAAATTTTAGTCGAATTACAGCGTGATGGCCGTATTTCTAACGTTGAACTGGCCAAGCGCATTGGCCTGAGCGCCACCCCTTGTTTGGAGCGGGTTAAAAAGCTCGAACGTGAGGGGTATATTCGTGGTTATAAAGCTGTGGTTGACCCTGCGAAATTAGGGCAGGGCCTCTTGGTGTATGTAGAGGTCACCATTACCAAGACCTCGCCGGATGTATTCGACGAATTTAACCAGGCGGTAAAAAAGCACGATGAAATTGTTGAGTGTCATCTGGTATCGGGGAATTTTGATTTTCTGTTAAAGACGCGGGTAACGGATATGTCGGAATACCGCCAGGTACTTGGCGACATACTGTTAAAGTTGCCAAACATCAGCGAAAGCCGTACCTACGTAGTAATGGAAGAAGTCAAAGGGGAAGAGGCTTTGATCATCCGTCCCCAGGTACCCTAATAGAGGCGTAAAGCCTGGGTTGCAATTACAATTACTGATTATAAACCCAGTGCATCTTGTGCTTAGAATTGGTAAGGTAGGCGTATTGCGCCGAAATATCTAGATAAATAATAAGGATAAAGGAATATGCGCCTAAATGGTGTACAAAGACTACTTGAGACGGGCTTAATCATAAGCACCGCCTTTGCCATTTTCATATTATGCGCACTTATCAGTTTCGATCCTGCCGACCCATCCTGGTCGCAAACCGGCGAATTTGTCGACGTTAAAAATATCACAGGTACAGCAGGGGCCTGGTTGGCCGATATTCTTCTCTTTAGTTTTGGCTGGTTGGCGTTTTTAGTGCCCGCTGGCGTGCAGCTGTTTGGCTACTTTGCTTTTAAGCGTCCCCATCAGGTACTTCGCCTGGACTACATCACTCTGGCCTTGCGCCTTATCGGCCTGGTTTTGTTTGTACTAAGCGCCACGGCAATCAGTTCGGTCAATTTTGATGATATTTTTTATTTTTCTTCCGGTGGGGTAGTAGGGGATGTTATCGCCGGCGCCATGATGCCCGCCTTTAATTTTACCGGCACCTCCATTCTTTTATTGTGTTTCTTTTTTGCCGGCTTAACGCTGTTAACCGGTATTTCCTGGGTGCAGTTTGTCGATACCTTAGGTGCCTGGGTTATGAAAGCCGGGCTTTGGCTATGGAATTGGTTCCAGCGCAAACGCGGTCAGTGGCGTGATGAATATGAGCAAGCCGAGTTGCAACCGGCCCTTGAAGGCAGTGCCGCCGAGGTTAAAATGCTTCAGGACGCGCCTGCAGACAAGGAAATAAGCACGCAGACAAAAGACAGTTCAGCGGCTAAACAAAAAACAGCCTCATTAATGGAAAAAGCCGCGGCCATGTTTGCTCCCGAGCCTAAATCACAAGCAAAGGAGGAGCCGGCTTTTGATGGTGAGTTTAACATCGAACCTGACTCTTTAGCGCCAAATAACACTGCTGTACCACGTAAGCAACAGCATGCGGCATTGGATCAACTTGACGATATCTTCGCCGATGAAATGGCCTTTAGTGCCACCGATGGTGAAGGCTTTGATACCGCCGACGCGCTTAACGAATTAGACCGTGAGCAACCCTTAGCTAAATCTGAGCCTCAGGCAATGCCAAAGCCAGCTGTTAATGGCCAAGCGGCGCACACGCCCTTAAATAACCAGCCGCTATCGGCAAAAGAAAAGTTTGACCAATTGATGGCCGAGCAGCCCCCTATGGCGCCTTTGCCTTCGTTAGACCTGCTAGATCGCCCGGACAAACAAAAGAACCCGATTTCTGAAGAAGAACTTGAAGCTGTGTCGCGTTTGGTTGAGGCCAAGTTACAGGACTTCGGCGTGCAGGCCGCGGTGGTTGGCGTGTACCCGGGTCCCGTGGTAACCCGTTTTGAGTTGGACCTGGCTCCCGGTGTTAAGGTAGCGAAGATTTCCGGTCTAGCCAAAGATTTGGCGCGCTCACTCTCCGCCGTCAGCGTGCGTGTGGTTGAAGTGATCCCAGGTAAAACCTATGTTGGTCTGGAGTTGCCAAATAAACACCGTGAAGTGGTGCGCCTGTCGGAAGTGATTAACGCCCCCAAGTTTGAACAGAATAAATCGCCATTAACCATGGTGCTCGGTAAGGACATCGCCGGTCAGCCTGTAGTGGCCGACTTGGCAAAAATGCCGCACTTGCTAGTAGCCGGTACTACGGGTTCCGGTAAGTCAGTGGGCGTTAATGTGATGATCTTAAGCTTGCTATACAAGTCGCCGCCGGAAGATGTGCGTTTGATCATGATCGACCCGAAAATGCTTGAGCTTTCGGTGTACGAAGGGATCCCCCACCTTTTATGTGAAGTAGTCACAGATATGAAGGAGGCGGCCAACGCCCTGCGTTGGTGTGTGGGTGAGATGGAACGTCGCTACAAACTAATGTCGGCGCTTGGGGTGCGTAACCTTAAGGGTTATAACCAAAAGGTAATGGATGCCAAAGCAGCGGGGCAACCCATTCTCGACCCCTTGTTTAAGGATACAGATGGGATGGCCGATGGCCCGCAAGAGCTGGATAAGTTGCCAAGTATCGTGGTGGTGATTGACGAATTTGCCGACATGATGATGATAGTGGGCAAGAAAGTGGAAGAGCTGATCGCCCGTATCGCGCAAAAGGCCCGTGCCGCAGGTATCCATCTGGTGCTGGCTACACAGCGACCGTCAGTGGATGTGATCACAGGTCTGATTAAGGCCAATATCCCGACCCGTATGGCGTTCCAGGTGTCGTCAAAAATAGACTCGCGCACTATTTTAGATCAGCAGGGCGCCGAGAACCTCTTGGGCATGGGTGATATGTTGTATTTACCACCGGGTACCAGCGTGCCGATACGTGTGCATGGTGCCTTCGTTGATGACCATGAGGTGCATGCGGTGGTGAGCGATTGGAAGGCCCGCGGTAAGCCAAATTATGTGGATGAAATCCTCAATGGCGATGCTGTGGAAGACGTCTTACTGCCGGGCGAGGTGCCTGAGGGTGAAGACGGTGAGGCCGACCCGCTCTATGATGAAGCCGTGGCTTTTGTGATTGAAAGTGGTCGCGTATCGGTTTCCAGTGTGCAGCGTAAACTACGCGTTGGTTACAACCGCGCCGCTCGCCTGGTCGAGCAAATGGAAATTTCAGGGCTGGTTAGCCCGCCGGGGCATAATGGCACCCGTGAAGTATTGGTGAAAAACAACGCCAATTAATTGCCTGTATTGGAGGTATTATGAAACGTATTTTTATGTCTGCTGTGCTTTTTTCTCTAACAGCTACTCATACCTTGGCCGATGATGCCAAGGCGCTAAAGGAAAAGTTAGCGAGTTTAAACTCGCTGAGCAGCGAATTCTCCCAGCAGGTTTTTGACCCTGAAGGCGAGCTGGTAAGCGAAAGCAATGGTCAGTTGCAGTTAGAGCAACCTCGTAAAATTCGCTGGCAGCAGCAAACGCCTGATGAGACCCTGTTCGTCTCTAACGGTGTCGACAGCTATTATTTCGATCCTTTTGCCGAGCAGGTAACCTTGCTTGATACCGCCAAGCTTATCGACAATACCCCCTTTATTTTATTAACCACGGATGATGAACAGCTGTGGCAAAAATTTACCATTACCGCCATTGAACATGGCTTTGCGGTAAAACCCATTAGCAAGGAGCAGGGCCAGGTAGAGCAGCTTAGCTTGTATTTTAATGAGCAAGAGCAGATCTCCGCGCTTGAGGTTACCGACCAATCCGGGCAGCGCTCTAAATTTGAATTCAAGGATGCGCAAATCAATAACGACATTGACGATGGGCGCTTTGAATTTACCATTCCCGAGCAGGTCTTTATTGATGACCAAAGGGAGCAGCGAGGAAGCCAGTTAAGTGGCGAATAGTTTTTCCCTCGACTTTGCCCCCGATGTGCGCCCACTTGCGGCGCGCATGCGTCCTACGTCATTACAGAAATACATAGGCCAAAGCCATATTCTTGGCCCAGATCAGCCCCTTTACCGTGCCATTACCTCGGGCCAATGCCACAGCCTTATTTTATGGGGTCCGCCGGGAGTAGGGAAAACGACTTTGGCGCATATTATTGCCCATCACTGCGACGCTGAATTTATCACGCTTTCTGCGGTTACCGCCGGAGTGAAAGATATACGCGACGCCGTCGAGCAAGCGCAACTGAGCCTGCAGCAAGGGCGTCGTAGCCTGTTATTTGTCGATGAAGTTCATAGATTTAATAAGTCGCAGCAAGATGCCCTGTTGCCTTATGTGGAAAACGGCACCTTTATCTTTATCGGTGCGACCACCGAAAACCCGTCTTTTGCCCTGAATAATGCGGTACTGTCCCGAGCCCGGGTTTACACCCTGAAAAAGCTGAGTCTGGATGAACTCAAGGCCGTGGTGAACCAGGCACTGACGCAGGATAATGAGTTAATAAATGCTCATATCAGCATTGCCGATGATAGCCTGGAGCAACTGTGCCAGGGTGCCTCTGGCGATGCGCGCAGCGTGCTTAATTTACTCGAGCTGGCCGCTACCTATGCCATTAGTGCAAAGGAGTCAGCCGCAACTAAAGGCGTGGTGATCGACCAGGAAGTTATGCAGCAGGTCGCACCGCAAATGGTCGCCCGCTATGACAAGGGCGGTGACCACTATTACGATTTAATTTCTGCCTTTCATAAGTCGGTTCGGGGCTCAAGCCCGGACGGGGCTTTATATTGGTATTGCCGTATTATTACCGCCGGTGGTGATCCTCTGTATGTGGCACGTCGCTTATTGGCTATTGCCACCGAAGATATCGGCACCGCCGATCCCAAAGCCATGGAAGTGGCTTTAAACGCCTGGGACATTTATCACCGCGTGGGTCCTAGCGAGGGCGAGCGTGCCATCGCCGAGGCCACCATTTACCTTGCCAGCGCACCAAAGAGCAATGCCGTTTATACCGCTTTTAAAGAGGCAAAACGTCATGCCATAGCGACCGCAGATCTCGACGTGCCCTTACATTTACGTAATGCACCCACGGCCTTGATGAAAGAGCAGGGTTTTGGCGCAGATTATCGTTATGCCCATGACGAACCTGGCGCCTACGCGGCCGGTGAGAGCTTCTTCCCGCCGGAGATTGCGCAAACTCAGTACTACCACCCCAGTGACAGGGGTCTGGAAAAGCGCATCGCCGATAAGCTGCAATATCTCAAGGAGCGCGACCAGCAGAGTCTGCGTAAACGCTATGAGCGTGATTAATACCTATCTTTTGATTGCCCTAGGTGGGGCGCTTGGCGCTTGTATGCGCTTTGGTATTAATGAATTAGCACTAAAACTCCTGTCCAAGGGATTCCCTTTTGGTACGCTGACGGTTAATATTCTCGGTTCATTGTTAATGGGCGTTTTATACGGCCTTTTGGATCGTGAAATACTGACCGATCCGCACCGCCTGACCCTGGGAATAGGGTTTTTAGGCGCACTAACAACATTTTCAACATTTTCGCTCGATACCCTGCTGCTAATGCAGCAAGGTCAGTGGCTGAAAGTGGCGTTAAACATCCTGCTCAATGTCGGGGTGTGTATTTTTATGGCTGCACTAGGCCTCATGCTAACAACGCAAAAAGGTTAATAACTCACATGTTAGACTCAAAGTATCTCCGTCAGGACGTAGAGCAAACAGCCGCACGTTTAAAAACGCGTGGTTTCGAATTAGACGTTGCCAAGCTTGCCGAGCTTGAAGAGAAGCGCAAAGCACTACAAGTAAAAACACAAGAACTACAAAGCGAGCGTAACTCCCGTTCCAAGGCCATCGGCCAAGCCAAAGCCAAGGGTGAAGATATCCAGCCGCTACTTGATGCCGTTGCGCACTTAGGCGACGAGTTAGAAAACGCGAAAAAAGAACAAGACGATGTTTTAGCCGAGCTGAACGATATCGCGTCTGGCTTACCAAACCTGCCAGCACAAGAAGTGCCTGTAGGTAATGATGAAGCTGACAATGTTGAAGTAAGTAAGTGGGGCGAGCCAAAGTCTTATGACTTTGAAGTGAAAGACCATGTTGACCTTGGTGAAGCACTCGATAAAGGCTTGGATTTCGAAGCAGGTGTAAAACTATCAGGCGCACGCTTTACCGTGATGCGTGGCCAGGTTGCGCGTATGCACCGTGCACTTGTGCAATTTATGCTTGATACTCATGCAGATAAAAACGGCTATACCGAAATGTACGTGCCTTATTTGGTAAACAAGGACAGCCTGTTCGGTACCGGTCAGTTGCCTAAGTTCGCCGAAGATCTGTTCCACACCGAAAAACTGGGCGAGCATGATGCAGGTTTTAGCTTAATTCCAACCGCTGAAGTACCGCTTACAAACTGCGCACGCGATGAAATCTTCGATGAAAAGCAGTTACCTGTGCGCATGACGGCACACACACCCTGTTTTCGTAGTGAAGCGGGCAGCTATGGGCGTGACACTCGCGGTCTAATTCGTCAGCACCAGTTTGATAAAGTTGAATTGGTACAACTGGTTAAACCGGAGACTCAATGCAGGCTTTAGAAGAGCTAACCGGCCACGCCGAGCAAATTCTACAAGCTCTTGAGCTGCCGTATCGTAAAGTCGTGCTGTGCACCGGCGACATGGGCTTTGGCGCAACTAAAACCTACGACCTGGAAGTCTGGTTGCCGGCTCAGGATACTTACCGTGAGATCTCTTCATGTTCAAATATGGGTGATTTCCAGGCGCGCCGTATGCAGGCGCGTTTCCGCCGCGCCGGTGAGAAGAAGCCAGAGCTTCTTCATACCCTAAATGGCTCAGGCCTAGCCGTTGGCCGTACCCTGGTTGCTATCTTGGAAAACTATCAGCAAGCCGATGGCTCTGTTGTGGTACCAAGTGTACTGCGTCCATATATGGGCGGCTTGGAAGTTATTCGCGCCCAATAAGCGCTGATACAGAAATAAAAAAGGTCGCCTAGTGGTGGCCTTTTTTTGTGCTTTGAATTTAAACCTTAAACTTGTGCGTTTATTTAATTTGCCACTATGAAGCTGCTTTACTATCCAAGTAGGCGGATTGAGTCTACACTAGTAAAGGTTGTAACTATCTGTTATCAATAGAAGTAGTGAATATGCAGGGAAACACGTTGGCGGACTATGCCTATTTCCTGGTACAGCATTCACATAATAAAAATATAAAACGATTAACAAGGAATTATTATGAAAGTTATCCCATCTACGCTGTTACTGATCCTAAGTACATTCTTACTATCATTTTCTGGCTTGGCAACGTTGTTGGCGACACCGAGCGCCAGTGATAGCCGAGGCATGTTCATTATCGCCCTCGGTGCGGCAGGTCTTGTCGTTGGTGCAATGGCGATTTTGCAGCTTAAGAGACTGAATCAGCTCTTGGTGGCACATCAGGCAGCGTAAAAAAGACAAGGTAGCGTCGAGGTAAGAGCAAGGAATTGTACCTTAAGCCACCAGCGACCTGGGTCGCTAAAATGCCCGCATGGTCTAAAATATTTATTTAGCGACCCAGGCAATGACTCCCCTAACAGGGGAGTTTTTTATAATAGAAAGGACTCAACAATGAAATACGCGTTTTACCTGCTGG
Organism: Pseudoalteromonas sp. T1lg76; assembly: GCF_002964725.1. NCBI lineage: Bacteria > Pseudomonadati > Pseudomonadota > Gammaproteobacteria > Alteromonadales > Pseudoalteromonadaceae > Pseudoalteromonas > Pseudoalteromonas sp. T1lg76. The sequence continues at coordinate 129,967 of NZ_PQCE01000025.1, read as the reverse complement.
CCCCTATGGCCGCAACCCTCTCTTCGTTGGCATCGGCCGAACCGCTTAGCTTTGAACAGGCAAAATCCCGCGCCGATAATATAGAGGCTTCCATGTCGGCAAATGAAGCCGAGCGCTTAGTTAAGGCACAAGGCAAGCTTGCATCTTCGGCATTTCCTCATTGTTTACGGCAAACAAGCTCAATTCCCATCAAGTTTACGGTTGTGGTGCAAATTGACGCCTCGGGGCAGGTGATCAATTCGTGGCATCAGGGTAGCAGCAAGTTTTCCGAATGTTTTGCAGATGTTATGGCCAGTTCCTTGTCATACACGCCCGACAGTCAGCCATTTTATACCTCGTTTGAATTCAAAAATGTAAATTAATAGCCAAGCAAATCAGTGCCTAGAGTGAAATTGATTGACTCTAAACTAGGGCTGTTCTAGCTTCGCTAGTTGGGAATGGACCCAATTAACTTTTGCTTATAGAGCGCTTACAGAGTCAGGTGGTTATGTTAAACAATGAGTTCTTTGATCTGCTAAAAACCATTATCCGGCAGCCCAGCGTGGTTGGTGCTGAGCATTCATTTTTTAGGGTGTTACAAAGGGAGTTAGAAGAGCGCGGCGCGCATGTCACCTGGTATGAAGGCTTATTGGTAGCCCAGGGGAGCAAGCCTTTTAGCACCATGTTTTCCGCCCATATCGACAGGCATGGCCTGATCTGCACAGGCCCCAATGAGTTTCAATACGCGGCCTTTATCTCCGCTAATCGCACGGATTTATTAAATAACTCGGTATCCGAAGAGCTGATGACCAAGATCACCGAGCGCTTTCAAAATGAACCCGTGTATGCTTATGAACCCTGGTCCGGCGCGTATCGTGGCAGTGGCGTGATTACCAATGCCTACATCTGCGAGTATCGCAATAACCTGATCTTTGAAATTGACGGCTTAGAAGGCCTGGTTGCCGGTACGCCCGTGGCCTTTAAAGATAAATTGAAAATACAGGAGCAGCGACTTTACGGGCAACTCGACAACGTCTTATGTGCGGCGGCCTTGGTACATATGTTTAGTCTTGGCTTTCAGGGCACGGCGTTTTTTACCGCACAGGAAGAAGCGGGCAAGAGCTGGCGCTATTTGCTTGAGTGGTTCCGCCGTTTTGGCGGCTCTACAAACCGCCTGTTTGTGGTTGATACCAGTCCATTTCCTGATGTGGACGCAGCAGACAATCAACAATTGGTGCTCAGAAATAAAGACGCCAACGCGGCTTTCAATAGCGAGGCAACGCAAATGGTGCAGCAGCTTTGCGAGCAACAGAATATAAGCTACTTGTATAAAGACAAATATATGGAAGCCATAAATGAGCAGCTAATTACCCAAGGTGAGGAGCCAAGATCCATTGGCAGCACCGAGTTAGGGCGTATCATCGCGGCTTCCAACGGGTTAGTGGACGGCACCACGATTCAGATCCCCTCTACCGGTTATCACACCATGTCCGAGTCGGCGTCCGTGGAGTCAGTTGAAACCTTCTTATCTCTTTTGTGTGCCTTGTCACAGGAATAGGCGGGGTGAGGAGCAAGCAGAGCCAGTCTAAGGACTCTGCTTGCTTTTGGTCATTGCCTAAACTTCATTTCCTGCAATAAATAAGTGCTCATAACGGTGCGATATTCTGCACGATTACCACTTTCTTCTTGCATCTTTTCCATGCTCTTCTGCACCCATTGGAAGTAGGCTTCACGGCGCTTTTCATTCTCGGCAACCGAAGCCATATTTTCAAAAACCCGTACTATGTAGAGATCGGGTTCGTCTGCTCTTGGATGAACATTTTTGACAATGGAATAGCTGCTGATCCATCCTTGCTCTACGGCGAAGTCAGAGCTTTTACGCCACTCGGACGCCAACCATTTCGCATACTTTAATCCTGCTCCATCGGCTATTTTAATCCCTGTAACTTCCCAGTAATTGCCGCCAATAAAAGGCGGCTCATTATCTTCGGCGTGTACGACTTGAATAGACAGCAAACTAAAAACACAAAACAACGCTCCTATAAATAAGTTCTTATACATAGTAAGCTCCTCGTTACAGGTTGCGATATTGCAACTTGAGCTAATAAAACTAGTTCTGTTTATTTCGTCTGTCTAATCAAGTGTATAAAAAACCTCGCCTAAGCGAGGTCTTAATATTCATCATTCGGTACCAATAAAGCCACCGGTTTGATGGGCCCAGAGCTGGGCATAAATGCCGCCTGCAGCGATCAACTCCTGATGCGTGCCTTGCTCAACAATATGACCCTTATCCATCACTACCAGGCGATCCATTTGCGCTATGGTCGATAAACGGTGGGCAATGGCTATAACGGTTTTATCCTGCATCAGGGTATCTAAACTGGCCTGAATGGCCGCTTCGACCTCTGAGTCGAGTGCCGAGGTGGCCTCATCGAGCACCAATATCGGCGCGTCTTTTAACAGCACTCGGGCAATGGCGATACGCTGGCGCTGACCGCCTGAGAGTTTAACCCCGCGCTCGCCCACTTGAGCGTCAAGACCCTTGTTGCCCTTGCTGTCTTCAAGCTCTTCGATAAACTCCCAGGCCTTGGCTTGTTTGGCCGCATTGATGATCTGCTCATCGCTGGCATCGGCCAGACCATAGCCGATATTTTCACGCACGCTGCGGTGCAATAGGGCGGTGTCTTGTGACACCATGGCGATATGCTGGCGCAGACTCTCCTGAGTGACGCCATCTATTGCTTGATTGTCGATGCTGATGGAGCCTTGCTCAACATCGTAAAAGCGCAGCAAAAGGTTAACCAAAGTGGATTTACCGGCGCCTGAGCGTCCAACCACACCGACCTTTTCACCTGCGCGAATATGCAAATCCAACCCAGCCAAGACACTGTGTTGTTCATCCTGCTGGGCCTTGCCATAATTAAAACTAATATTGCTAAAGCTAATAGCACCGGATGTTACTTCAAGTGCCTTAGCATCGCGTTTATCTTCAATGGCGATGGGTTTGGTCAGGGTACTCATGCCATCGGCTACCGTGCCTATATTTTCAAATAAGGCGCTTATTTCCCACATGATCCACTGAGCCATACCGTTTAGACGTAGGGCCAGGCTCACGGCGATAGCAATGGCGCCAACGCTTATAGCACTTAAAGACCACAAGTAAATAGACAGCGCCGCGGTAATAGCCACTAAGGTGTAGTTGAGCACTTGCACGCTCACTTGAAGGCCTGTGGCCAAGCGCATTTGGCGATAAACGGGATCTAAAAACAGCTCCATCGACTCCTTGGCGTAGCGCTCTTCTTTCGATGAGTGGGAAAACAGCTTAATGGTGGAAATATTGGTGTAGCTGTCAACGATACGGCCTGTCATTTGCGAACGCGCCTCTGCTTGCTCCTCGGCAACGCGCTTTAAACGAGGAATAAAATAGCGTTGAATACAGGCGTAGCCTAGCAGCCAGAGCAACATGGGCGCTGTCAGGCGCCAATCTGCCTGGCCAATAAACAGCAGCATGGCAGTAAAATAAACCAGAATATAGACGGCAACATCTAACAGCTTGATCACGGTTTCCCGTACCGCCAGGGATGTTTGCATTACCTTGGTAGCGATACGTCCGGCAAAGTCGTCCTGATAAAAGCTCATGCTTTGGCGCAACAAATAGCGGTGCGCCAGCCAGCGGATCGACATGGGATAATTGCCAAGTAGAGCCTGATGCAATACGGCGGAATGCACAAACACCAGTATGGGCAAGATGATCAGGGTCAAAATGCCCATAAACCAAAGTTTACCGCTGTCTTTGGCGAACAGCTCCTGTGGTGTGGTCTGATTGAGCCAATCAACCAGCTGACCCATAAAGCTAAATAGCGATACCTCAATTACAGCTAAAAGTGCGGCACTGATAGACATAACCGCCAGCGGCCATTCCATTCCTCGAGTGTAATAACGACAAAATGCCAGCAAGCCTTTAGGTGGCGCTTGTGTGCTGCGCTCGGGGAAGGGGCGGGTTAGCTTTTCAAAAAATGCAAACATAAGACCATAAACAACTAATACTGTTAATGGCGCAGTGTAGCGGCTTTAAAAAGAGCTGCCTAGCCATAGCGCGTGGCAATTCGGCAACAGTGTGCGGCTTAGGGGATTAATTAATGTTACTTGGATCATAACAAAGGCCCCTGTGCTGGGGCCTTCGGGCTTATACCGCTAATGCTTGCTCTGCTTCGAGCTTAGCTATCATTTGTTCACGCATTTTGAATTTTTGTAGTTTACCGGTCACCGTCATTGGGTATTCGTCGACGATTTCAATGTATTTGGGAATTTTAAAGTAAGCCAAGTGTTCTTTAAGATAGTCACGCAACTGTTGCTCGTTGAGGAAATGGCCATCTTTTAATTTAAGCCACAGGCACACCTGCTCGCCGAACTTATCATCGGGAATACCAAATACGGCGGCATCACTGATTGCCTCGTTAAGGTATAACAGCTCTTCAATTTCGCGCGGGTAGATGTTTTCACCGCCACGTATGATCATGTCCTTGATACGACCCACTATGGTGACATAGCCTTGCTCGTCCATAACCCCAAGATCGCCTGAGTGCAGCCAGCCTTGTGCGTCTATGGTGGCCTTAGTTTTCGCTTCATCCCCCCAGTAACCCTGCATTACGCAATAACCGCGGGCACATATTTCCCCGGCCGTGCCAATGGCTGCAACTTCGCCGCGCTCATCGATGATTTTCACTTCGGTGTGCGCCATGGCCCGGCCTACGGTTTCCACCTGCTTCTCTATAGGAGAGTCCATCTCGGTAATATGATTAATGGGGCTGCATTCGGTTTGTCCATAGCCAATCAGTACTTGTGTCATATTAAATTCACTGTGCACCTTGCGCATCAATTCCTGCGGGCAGGTGGCGCCAGCCATGACCCCGGTACGCAGAGTAGAAAGGTCAAACTGAGAAAATTCCGGGAGCTCTAATTGCGCAATAAACATGGTAGGCACACCATGTAAGGCGGTGCAGCGCTCCTGCTCAACAACTTTTAGCGTGGTCAGGGGTTCAAACGACAGGCTAGGGAAGATGGCGCAGGCGCCACTGGCAACACAGACCAGGTTGCCGAGCACCATGCCAAAACAGTGGTACAAGGGCACAGGAATGCACAGGCGGTCGTTTTCGTTAAAGTGCATGGCACGCGCAACGAGCAAGCCGTTATTCAATATATTTCTATGGCTTAGGGTCGCGCCTTTTGGGTTGCCCGTGGTGCCTGAGGTAAACTGAATATTGATGGCGTCATCCGGGCTGAGCCGCGCTGCGATTTCCTGCATCTGCTTATAATGCTGAGCTTGGCCTAAATTCTGTAACTCGGCAAAGGGCAGCATCCCGGGGAGCTCTTGCTCACCTATACTGACTACCTGAATCAATGAAGGCAGTTTAGCTATTGGCCCTTGGTGGTTAGGCTCTTTTAACTCTGGCGCTAACTGATACAGCATTTCTACATAATTTGATGCCTTAAACTGCTGCGCCATGACCAGAAATTTCACCTCAACGTTATTGATGGCAAATTCCAGTTCGTGAGGGCGGTAGGCCGGGTTTAGGCACACCATAATGGCGCCGATTTTCGCCGTCGCCATTTGGATCAGTGACCATTCGATATTATTTGGGGACCAAATGCCGACCCTGTCTCCTGGCTGTACGCCTAATGCCAATAGGCCGGTGGCGACCCGCTCTATTTCTTCAAGGTAACGTTTATAGCTCCATCGTATGTCTTGGTGGCAAACGACGATGGCTTCTTTATCCCCAGAGGTGTCGACAATACCTTGCAGGTAACCGCCTATTGTCTGCTCGCTAAGGCTAATTTGGCTGGTGCCTTGATACGCGCTGTGAGTAAGAGGAAATTGCTGGTTTAAATGCGTGGGCATACTGTGCCTCCTTGGCGCAAAATGAATTTTACTCAATCAATTTTTAGCATCTACTCAAACATAGATTGTCGACACATGCCATTAAAAAAGACGATTAACCCTGCAGATGCGACTAAAGGTGTAGATAGGTGTCGACAAAGAGTGGGGAGTTTAGGTAAGTAGGGCAAGAGTAATGAATTGAAAAATCTAGTGTGTGGGCAAGCTAGACGCTTATACCAATTATGTTAAGTATGTGATCAGAGGTAGCGCTGGATAAATGATATGATAACAAGGCGGTATTTTTCTTATGTAGTTATTCTACATAGAAAAATCCCAACGCCGTGAGCATGATATTTAGCCCGCTTAGCTATTTAAGTGAATTGGTATTATAAAGAAGGGGGAGTGGGCCCGGCGCAAATTTGCCCGGACCCTATTGGTTATCCTGTAATAAGGAGCTAGACGAGTGTTAGAAAAGGAGGATTTTAAATCCGATAAGGATCAAGACCACACCGCCGAGTAATTCTGCTTTGCTTTCTAACCAGGTGCCGCTGCGGGCACCAACAAATACGCCGACAAAACTAAATACCAGGGTGACTGCCCCGATAATTGCACAAGCCAACAAGGGGTGCACATCTAGCAGGGTTAAGGTAAAACCCGCTGCCATGGCATCAATGCTGGTAGCTATGGCCAGTAACAACAACACCTTATGGGTGATTTGCGCTATATCTTCTTCGATGCCTTCACTGAGGGCTTCAAAAATCATTTTTGCGCCGATAAGCAGTAATAAGCCAAAGGCTATCCAATGAGCATAGGCGTCCACCCAGCCCAGCACGCCTTTACCACCGAGATAACCAATTAACGGCATCAAGCCTTGGAACAAACCAAAATACACACCGGCTTTGAGTGCCAACGAGCGCGTTAAGCTGGTGTGTTTTGAGCCAAGCCCGATGGATACTGCGAACGCGTCCATGCTTAGGGCCACGGCTAAGATAAAAACTTCAATCATAAGAGAGCTCGCTATCGTTGATTTAAAAAAGAGTGAGCAACATAAAAAAGGCCGCTTGAAAAAGCGACCTAGTAGCATGTAATTCTTGGCGCTTAATCCTTGGCGTAGGTGCGCTGCATTATATACACATAAGCTGTGATAAATGCTTGTTCTTGGAATTTCTTTAAGCCAGTTTCTTCAAAATCGATAGGAACAGGGTTGCGCTTTAATTGCTCTTTCATGGTGGTGGCATTAAGAACACACACATCTAGGTCGGGAATAAGCTGCAGCGCCGTTTCCATTTTAAAACCAACGGCACCACCGGCGAACTTGCCCTTTTGTGGACGACCTTTAATGGCGATTGAATCAACGCCATAGTCTTCCATCAGCTTTTTAAAATCGCGGTAAAACTTTTGTACTTGTTCCGTGTCGTCGGCGTCACTGAGTACAAAACGTGTTTGTCGTACGTCGCGAATGTCGAAAACGTCATTGTCTTTTGATAATAAGCACAGCAGCACTTCGCTGCCTTTAATTTCTACACCACAGGTATTCATGTTATATCGCCTTTGTATTCAATGGCCTCTAGTATATCAGAGATGGTGTAAAAACAATGGAATAAAATTATTCCTTGAACCTTGAATTTGTATGCAGGGCACGCGAGAATAGCCGCTTGCGCTCATACTCAGGCGCAACAACATCATCGCAATGCTTGTTGGTATAAGCGTTGATTATGAATTAAATCGATTAAATATAACTTACTACATGTGGCGCGGCGTAGGTGTCACCACTGTAAAAGGATTAAACATGCCTGTAATTACTCTTCCTGACGGTAGTCAGCGTATTTTTGATAACCCAGTATCAACTTTGGACGTGGCCTTTGATATCGGCCCAGGTCTTGCGAAAGCAACCATTGCCGGCCGTGTAAACGGCGAGCGCGTTGATGCCTGTGACCTTATAACCGAAGATGCGCGTTTAGAAATTATCACCGCCAAAGATGAAGATGGTTTAGAAATTATTCGCCACTCTTGTGCTCACCTTATTGGTCATGCCATTAAACAGCTTTACCCGGACGCCAAAATGGCCATAGGTCCGACAATCGACAACGGCTTTTATTACGATGTCGATATGGAGCACTCGCTGACGCAAGAAGACCTTGAAGCGCTGGAAAAGCGCATGCTTGAGCTTGCAAAAACCAAATACGATGTAGTTAAAAAGGTTGTCAGCTGGCAAGAAGCCCGCGATGCCTTTGCTGCACGTGGCGAAACCTACAAGATGGAAATCCTTGACGAAAATATCTCAAAAGATGACCGTCCTGGCCTATACCATCACGAAGAGTATGTTGACATGTGTCGTGGCCCGCACGTACCTAACATGTCTTTCTGTCAGCACTTCAAACTGATGAAGGTAGCCGGCGCATACTGGCGTGGCGATTCAGAAAACAAGATGCTGCAACGTATCTACGGCACCGCGTGGGGCGATAAAAAGCAACTTAAAGCGTATTTGCAACGTTTAGAAGAAGCAGAAAAACGTGACCACCGTAAAATCGGTAAAGCACTTGACCTATGGCACTGGCAAGAAGAAGCGCCAGGCATGGTGTTTTGGCATAACGACGGCTGGAGCATTTATCGCGAGCTTGAAGATTTCGTTCGTGAGAAGTTACGCGAGTACGATTACGAAGAAGTTAAAGGCCCATTGATGATGGACCGTGTACTGTGGGAAAAATCAGGTCACTGGGACAAGTATGGCGACGCCATGTTTACGACCGAGTCTGAAAAGCGCGAGTACGCTATTAAACCTATGAACTGCCCAGGTCACGTACAAATCTTTAACCAGGGTTTAAAATCATACCGCGACCTGCCACTGCGTATGGCCGAATTCGGTTGTTGTCACCGTAATGAGCCATCGGGCGCACTGCACGGTTTGATGCGTGTACGTGGCTTTACTCAGGATGATGCCCATATCTTCTGTACTGAAGAGCAGATCCTGGATGAAGTAGCGGCCTGTATCGACATGGTTTACGACACTTACTCAACTTTCGGCTTTGAAAAAATCGTGGTTAAGCTGTCGACACGTCCAGAGCAACGTATCGGTGAAGATGCGCTTTGGGGTCGTGCCGAACAAGCGCTGGCGCAGGCGCTTATGGACAAGGATATAGAGTTTGAATACCTGCCAGGCGAGGGCGCCTTCTACGGGCCAAAAATCGAATTTACTTTATACGATTGTTTGGAACGTGCATGGCAATGTGGTACGGTGCAGCTAGACTTTATGTTGCCGGGTCGTTTGGGTGCAACTTACGTTGCTGAAAACAACGAACGTCGCACCCCAGTAATGATCCACCGCGCGATTTTGGGTTCAATCGAGCGCTTCATCGGTATTTTGACCGAAGAATACGCGGGATTATTCCCAACCTGGTTGGCGCCAAAGCAGGTAGTATTGATGAATATTACCGATAAGCAGGCCGATTATGTGCAAGAAGTTGTACAAAAATTAAATAAACTGGGTATTCGTGCTGCAGCCGACTTGAGAAATGAGAAAATTGGCTTTAAAATTCGCGAACATACTTTAAAACGTATTCCTTACCTGTTAGTAGTTGGCGACAAAGAAGTTGAAGAACAGGAAGTCGCGGTAAGGACACGTACAGGTGAAGACCTGGGCAAGTTTAAAGTCGATGACTTTATTACAAAAATCGCAGACGAAATTAAGAATAGACGTTAGTCTGTGATTGAAAAAGGGTGTGCCAAATACTGAAGGTTACACCCTTTTTTGTTTTTAATATTCTTGGAGGAACGTACCATTAGAGGCGGAAAAAAGAGTCAACAAACGACTCAAAAAAATCGTATTAACGAAGACATCACGGCAAAAGAAGTTCGACTAATTGGCTTTGACGGTGAGCAAGCAGGCATTGTGTCTTTGAGTGAAGCGTTGTCATTGGCGGAAGAAGCTGGTGTCGATCTCGTTGAGATCAGCCCTAATGCTGAGCCACCTGTTTGTAAGGTTATGGACTACGGTAAGTTCATTTTCGAAAAGAGCAAGGCACAAAAAGAACAGAAGAAGAAGCAAAAGCAAATCCAGATTAAGGAAATCAAGTTCCGTCCGGGTACTGACATTGGTGACTACCAGGTTAAATTGCGCAACCTTCGTAAGTTCTTAGAAGCGGGCGACAAAGCGAAAGTAACTATCCGCTTCCGTGGCCGTGAAATGGCCCACCAAGAAATTGGTATCGAACTTTTAAATCGCATTAAAAACGATTTAGAAGATTTGGCAACCTGCGAGTCTTTCCCTAAGAAAGTCGAAGGTCGTCAAATGATTATGATGCTAGCGCCAGTGGCTAAAAAATAGTATACTGCGCGGCTTAAGATTTAGTGCAGGTTTACAAGCTAGCTAAATTGCCTTGGTAATTTATTTAGCACCTGTATCTATCCGGTTGAAAGTAAGGGGCTTTTTAAGTCCCTTCACCGGTTTTGGGAGTAAGTTAGGCCAATAAAGTGTCAGTGTAAGCTGGACGCCTGCTTGCTAAATTTAAGCAATATCAATTGGAGTTATTGCAATGGCTTATAAGCTAAAAACACACCGTGGCGCCGCTAAGCGCTTCAAGAAAACTGCTTCTGGCGGTTTTAAGCGTAAACAAGCGCACCTTCGTCACATTCTGACCAAGAAAACCTCTAAGCGTAAGCTTCACCTACGTCCTAAGCTAATGGTTCACAAGAACGACCACGGCTTAGTTTCTCGTATGTTACCATTCGCTTAATAGGGGTATAGAATAATGGCAAGAGTAAAACGCGGTACTATCGCGCGCGCACGTCACAAGAAAGTTTTAAAGCAAGCTAAAGGTTACTACGGTGCACGTTCACGTGTTTACCGCGTAGCTTTCCAAGCGGTTACTAAAGCGGGTCAATACGCTTACCGTGACCGTCGTGCGAAGAAACGTACTTTCCGTCAACTATGGATTGCTCGTATCAACGCTGCAGCTCGTCAAAATGGTTTGTCTTACAGCCGTTTCATCAACGGTCTTAAGAAGACTTCTGTAGAGATCGACCGTAAGATCCTTGCAGACATCGCTGTTTATGACCAAACTGCTTTTGCAGCACTAGTAGCTAAGGCTAAAGAAGGCCTAGAAGCTTAATTTGTGCTAGCAGAGAAAGGAGCCAATTGGCTCCTTTTTTATTGCCTGCAATTCCTGTTAACGGGATTTAGTTAACACCCAGTCCATCCAGCTGATGGGCAAGATTCTTCTTAAAAAGCCGAATAAATAGGTTGGGGTAGTGACATAATACCTTGCCTGTGGTCGTTGCGACTCCAAGGCGTGCACCAAGCGCTTGTAAACAGCCTCCGGGCCTAATGTAAAAGGTTGAGGCCCAGCGGCCGATTCCAGCCGGCGCTGTTGTGCCAAATAGTTTTCCTTATGCGCACTGGTTTCAATATTGATACCTGAGGTTAAAAAAGCCTGCAGGGCATTATCACGAAATTTCGAGGTGATGGGTCCGGGCTCTATCAAAGATACATGGACACCGCTGCCTTTGAGCTCCAGGCGTAGGGTATCTGTTAGACCTTCCAAGGCAAACTTACTGGCGTTGTAAGCGCCGCGATAGGGTAGGGTCACCAAGCCCAACACCGAGGAGTTTTGAATAATGCGGCCATGGCCTTGTGGACGCATTATTTTACAGGCCAACTGGGTGAGGTGGTGCCAGCCAAAGACATTGGTTTCAAATTGCTTGCGTAGCGCCTCTACGGGTAAGTCTTCTACGGCACCGGGCTGACCATAGGCGCCATTATTAAAGAGCGCATCGAGTTTACCGCCGCCGAGGGTGAGCGCCTCTTGCAGGCCTTTTTCTATTGATTGCGTATCTGTGTAATCAAGCTGCACGCAGGTTATACCCTCTGCATTGAGTTTATCTACATCCTCTTGGGCGCGACAACTGGCAATAACCTTATAGCCACGCTTTTGCAATTGCTGTGCACAATAATAGCCAATGCCGCTGGAGCAGCCGGTGATAAGTATGGTTTTCATAGTCTAATGTAATGATTATTCGCTGGTTTGTAGGCAAACTAGCATTTCATCGCAGCCCTCGCCAGTGTTTGTTTAACCTTGTTATACTCAAACCCACTTATAAGAATAACAAGAGCTTATTATGCTAACCTCTTTATTGCTTAGTGCCGCCCTGAGCCAAGATGCGCATCTGCCGCCATTGATCCCCTGGCAAGGTAAGAGTGAAACCCTGATGCAAACCCAGGGCCCCTTACTAACCGATTTTGAACGCTCAGGTGGTGTCGACTCACCAAATTATAAAGACACCATGGCGTATTTAGATCAGCTGGCAAAGGCAAATAGCGCTCAGTTTCATACTGTGAGCATAGGTAAAAGCGATGCCGGGCGTGGTATTCGTATGCTCCTTGCCACTGAGCATGGGTTGACCTCCGCCGAGCAGCTTGTAGCAGACAACAAACCCACCTTGCTGATTCAAGCGGGCATACACAGTGGCGAGATAGACGGCAAAGACGCCGGCTTTATGCTGCTCCGCGATATTGCCAATGGCAAACGTCCCGATATATTAAAACAGGTTAATCTGCTGTTTATCCCCATTCTCAATGTCGATGGTCATGAGCGCCGCAGCGCCTTTAATCGCATTAACCAAAGAGGCCCACGTATTATGGGCTTTCGTACCAATGGCCAAAACCTTAATTTAAACCGCGACTACACCAAGTTAGACACCCCGGGTGTTCGCGCCATCGCCCATGTCGTTAATGCCTATCAGCCGGATTTATACATAGATGTGCATGTGACCGACGGCGCCGACTATCAATACGATATCACCTATGGCTATAACCCAAGCTTTGCAAGTAGCACGCCCAAGGTAACACAGGCTTTGGACAAGTGGGTGGCGCCCATTATCAATACCAGGCTCGAACAACAGGGGCATATGCCCGGTCCTTTGGTTTTTGTGATGGATAAAATGGAATTTTCAAAGGGTCTGGCCGGTTGGGTGGCTGGGCCTAGATACTCTAACGGCTGGGGAGAGTTGCGTCACCTGCCCACCATATTGGTTGAGAACCATTCATTAAAGCCCTATAAACAAAGGGTGCTTGGCACCTATGTGCTCTTAGACGGCGCAATTGAAGCCTTAGCAAAGCATGGTAAGCAACTTAATCAGGCGGTCACTGCTTCAATTAAGGATAACTACAAAGAGCTGGTCGTTGAGCGCGCTTATGCCAGCGAGCCGGACTATATTCGTTTTAAGGGCATAGCCTACGAGCGCTATCACAGCAAAACCACCCAAGCCCATGAGGTTCGCTACCTAGGCAAGGCGCACGATTATCCGAGTTTGCCTATTTACTGGCAAAAAGAAGTTAAAACCAAGGTTGCTGTCCCCAAGGCCTTTTATATTCCTCGCCAATATGCGCAAGTTTTAGATGTGCTGAACATTCAAGGGGTGAAAACAGAAGCCATATCAACACCCGTAACACTTACCCTGCACCAAGGGCGCATAGGCAGCCACGAGTTTGCCAAGGCGCCATTTGAAGGGCGCTTTAGAGTGACGCCGACAATGGAATATACAGAGATGAATGTCATGGTCGATGAGCATTGGCTAAAAGTAGATACAGATCAAACGCTTGGCTTGCTCGCCACGCATCTATTGCACCCGCAAGCGCCAGACTCTTTGTTACAGTGGGGCTTTTTCCATAGCCTGTTTCAGCGCACCGAGTATGTTGAGAACTATGCCTTGGCTCCCTATGCAGAGCAGATGTTGTTAAACAATGAGGACATCAAGGAAAGCTATGAGCAAAAGCTAAAAGACTCGAGCTTTGCCGAGGATGCTAAAGCACGCCGCGCTTGGCTTTATGCGCAAAGCCCGTATTATGATCAGCAATATTTGAATTACCCCATATTGATGCAGTACTAATATGACCATAAAGATACTTACTGTGCCGGTGACACCATTTCAGCAAAATTGCCGTATTTTGGTGTGTACCAGCAGCAACAAGGCGGCTATTGTCGACCCAGGTGGTGACGCACAAAAAATAGTTGCCACCTTGAATGAGCACGAACTTGTGCCCGAGGCCATTTGGCTAACTCATGGTCACCTAGACCATGTAGGAGCGGCCGATGAGCTGGCTAAGGCTTACAACCTTGATATTATCGGCCCGCATATAGACGAAAAGTTTTGGTTCGATGCACTGCCACAGCAGGCGCAGATGTTTGGCTTTGCACCTCGTCCGGCATTTTGGCCGACGAAATGGTTAAGTCATGGCGACACCTTGACCTTAGGCGAGCTCAGTTTTGAGGTACGCCATTGCCCAGGACACACACCCGGCCATGTTATTTTTGTTGAACAAACGCAAAAACAGGTGCTGGTAGGGGATGTGATCTTTAAAGGTTCGATAGGGCGCACCGACTTTCCTAGGGGCGATGCTCCGACCTTGATAGCTTCTATCAAAAGTCAGGTATTGTCTTTGGACGATGATTTTGTCATCTTAAGCGGTCACGGTGAAAATACCACCGTGGGTCACGAACGTGCCACTAACCCTTTTATCAGTGGTCGTTTTGGCTAAGCTGATGGCTTTACTAACTCGGAGTTCGGGTTAAAAAAGCAGGACGATCCCGGATGGATTGTGTATAATTTTACCTAATTAACGAAAGAATAAGAAAAATCAATGTCATTAAATCAAGTTGATCGCCAGATACTGGCACTGCTGCAGCAAGATGCCAGCCTCTCTACCGCGGAAATAGCCGATCAGGTCGGCCTTTCGCAATCGCCTTGTTGGCGCCGAATTGCCCGTTTAGAGCAAGAAGGCTATATCAAGGGCAAAGTAGCTTTACTCGATGAGAAGAAGCTCGGCTTCGATATGCTGGTGTATGCCCATGTTCGTTTATCCAATCACGGCCGCGATCAACTGGCGCAATTTGAAGAATTGATCATGAGCTATGACGAGGTGACCGAGTGTTACACCATGGCTGGCACCATGGACTTTATGCTGCGCATCATCTCTAAGGGTATTGAAGGTTATGAGCTATTTGTTCGCGATAATTTGCTCAATCTGCCTTATGTGCAAGAGGTACACTCCAACGTCACCATGACCTGCGTAAAACGCTCCACCTCTTTACCTTTGTAAATCTTCTTATAGGCGGCCAAAACGGTCGCCTAACTCTTTGCTGAATTGTTAATTTCTCTGCTTTTTGCTAGAATCTGCACCCCTTTCGCAGCTTGTTTCTAATCGCACCGCAAACGAGGAATGAATGTTTAACTTACTCAGCAAAGCACCTAGCTCTGCTAAAAACGATATCCTATCGGGATTAACCGTTGCCTTGGCATTGGTACCCGAAGCCGTGGCCTTTGCCTTTGTAGCTCAGGTTGACCCCCTTGTTGGCTTGTATGCCGCCTTTATTGTAGGTCTTATCACCTCACTGATCGGTGGCCGTCCGGGTATGATCTCCGGCGCAACCGGCGCCTTGGCCGTGGTTATGACCTCTTTAGTTATCACCCATGGTGTCGAATACCTGTTTGCGACCGTGCTCTTGATGGGTATATTGCAGATACTGGCGGGCGTGTTTAAGCTCGGCAAATTTATTCGTATGGTGCCGCACCCGGTCATGCTCGGCTTTGTAAACGGCTTGGCGATCGTCATTTTCCTTGCCCAATTGGGGCAGTTTAAGGTGTTGGGCGACGATGGCCAAATGAACTGGATGCAAGGCGAACTGCTTTATACCATGCTAGGCCTGGTTGCCTTAACCATGGCCATTATTCATTTCCTCCCTAAGTTGACAACGGCTATTCCATCGAGCCTGGCCGCTATTTTAGTGGTAACCGGCCTGGTGCTAGGTTTAGACCTTGAAGCGCGTACCGTTATCGACTTTGTAAAAGATATGACGGGTGATAGCGCTGCAACCATAGCCGGCGGTTTCCCTGAGTTCCATATTCCTCAAGTACCATTTAACCTTGAAACCCTGAAAATCATCCTGCCTTACGCGGTGATCTTAGCGGCCATAGGTTTGATTGAATCACTGCTGACCTTGACCCTGATCGATGAAATTACCGATACCCGTGGTCAAAGTAATAAAGAATGTGTGGGCCAGGGCGCGGCAAACGTAACCTGTGGTTTCTTCGGTGCCATGGGCGGCTGTGCCATGATAGGTCAGTCGATGATCAATATTAATTCCGGTGGTCGCAGCCGTTTATCCGGTATTACTGCGGCATTATTGCTACTGGTATTTATCCTATTTGCCGCCAGCTACATTGAAATGATCCCACTGGCAGCACTTGTTGGCGTCATGTTTATGGTGGTTATCGGCACCTTTGAATGGTCAAGTTTCCGTATTATGCGCAAGGTCCCTAAATCCGATGCCTTCGTTATCTTCTTAGTAAGTGCGGTAACGGTAGCGACTGATCTGGCCATTGCCGTGTGCGTAGGTATTATTGTGTCGGCCCTGGTATTTGCCTGGCAACATGCGAAACATATCTACACCGAGAGCTATATCGATGAGCAAGGCTCTAAGGTCTATGAGCTACATGGCCCCTTGTTCTTCGGATCGGCGAAGAACTTCTTAGAGCTATTCGATATTAAAAACGACCCTAAAGACGTTATTGTAGAGTTTAAACACAGTCGCGTTGCGGATCACAGTGCCATCGAAGCCATAGACACCTTGGCGGATAAATACACCAAGGCAGGTAAAACCTTGCATCTGCGCCATGTTAGTGCCGACTGTAAGGAATTGCTGCGTAAGGCACGGGATCTTGTGGAAATCAATGTAATTGAAGACCCTAAATACCGTGTTGCTTCGGATGAGCTGGGTTAATACCAATTCACAAACCCAATTGAACCCATAATTTTAGGCCAGCATTTCGCTGGCCTTTTTTATTCAGTTGCAATTAACTAGTCTATACATAGACTTATGTTAATTCTTCAATAATGGGTACGACTATGAAACAACTACTTTCGGTGTTACTGACTTCCTCTTTGGCCCTTGGTGGAGCCTTCGCTGTACAGGCGCAAACCATTCCCGACGAGCCCCATTTACAGGTTCGCGGCGTGGGTGAAGTGTGGGCCACGCCAGATAAGGTAACCATTAATCTGAGCGTTAATGAGCAAAGCATGGATGTGCTGGAGGCCAAAAGTGCCGCCGACAGAAAGCTGGCAAACATGATCATGGCGTTAAAAGAGCTGGGTATTGAAAGTAAGGATATTCATGCCAGCCAATTGGGCATTCACAGCAAAACCCGCTATAACCGCGATACACAAACCAATGAGTTCGATGGCTATGAAGTCAGCCGTAATGTCAGTGTTATTCTGCGCCAAATTGATAACTATGCATCGGTTTTGCAGTTGTTGGTACAGCAAGGAGCCAACCAGGTAGGGCAGTCGCATTTTGGTTTGAGTAATTACGACGAACTGTATAACCAAGCGCAACAGCAAGCCTTTAGTGATGCCAAGCAAAAAGCAAAAACCTATGCCGATGGCTTTGATACTAAGGTGGGCAAAGTTTACAGCATTAACGTAATGAGCCACGACAGACCGATTCCATATCCGCGCGCGGAAATGAAAATGATGGTCAGTGCAGATGCCGCGCCCGGTGTCGAGCAAGCCTACAATGTTGGCGAAATTAAGGTCAGTGCCTCGGTTAACGCGGTATTTTTACTCGATAATTAAACTCGGCAATAAAAATCCGTGCGTGACTGTGTAACCTAGTCAAAGCCGAAGGTAAAATCCCAAAGAGTTTTCCTTCGGCGCTTTTCTTTTAAATCAATTACCTGTAACTTCTAGCCTGATAATGTACTCAGGAGAGCAGACGTGATTGTTTCCATCTATGCCGCCATTTTAGCGCTGGTCTATTTGCAACTTAGCCTTTACGTAGTCAAAGAGCGCCGACGTAGCCACCGCTCTATCGGTATCGGCGACAGCATGGCACTGCAGAGGGCAGTACGCGCTCACGGTAACTTTATCGAGTATGTACCGCTGGCGTTGCTTCTATTATTTTTCAATGAATATCAGGGTCTTGCAAGCCATTATAGCCACCTGCTAGGGGCAACCTTGGTGTTTGCACGTCTAATCCATGCCAGCAATATTTCCCAGTTAGATGAAAACATAAAGGTGAGGGTAGTGAGCATGGTGTTAACCTTCTCAGTGATAATGATCTCTGCGGTGTCCTTGCTGCTCGATGCCACCTTGGGGATTTATCTTTAAATCCTGCCTACCTTATCTCGGCAAAATCAAAGCCTTAGTATAAATAGTCGTCTAAACTTGCCCTTAAGCGTGATTCTAAATTGCTAGCTCAAGGGCAAATTGATGACAGACATTCTTATTGTTGCCTGTATTTTTCTGATCTCCGCCATAGTGGCCGTTCCCATTGCCACGCGCTTTGGTTTAGGCTCCGTACTTGGCTATCTGATAGCCGGTATTATCATTGCACCCTTATTAACAGTACTTAAAATAGACCTGGTATCAATTCAGCATGTCGCCGAGTTCGGTGTGGTGATGATGCTTTTTCTGGTGGGCTTGGAGCTGGAGCCAAAAAAACTCTGGTCTATGCGCGCTCAGTTAATAGGCTTAGGTGGAGGGCAAGTATTGCTTACGGCTCTGGCTATTATGGGAGTCGCTGTGCTTTTAGGATATTCATGGCAACCGGGCCTGAGTATCGGACTTATTCTCACCTTGTCATCCACCGCCATAGTCTTGCAGAGTTTGACCGAACGCTCAGAGCTTGATACCGAGGGCGGTAAGGCAACATTTTCCGTATTGCTCACTCAGGATATCGCCGTTATTCCAATCTTGGCCGTGTTGCCCTTACTGGCCATGGGCGATGCAAGTAGCGCCGAGATCGCTGGCACACATGCTACGTCCCAAATAAACATACTAAGTGGATTAAATGGCTGGCAAAGCGCATTAATAGTACTGGCGGTGATCTTAAGTGTGGTGGTAGGGGGCGCGTATCTGACTGGGCCCATCTTTAAATTTGTCGCCCAGGCAAGATTAAGGGAATTATTTACCGCAACGGCCTTATTCCTGGTGATAGGCATAGCCTTAATGATGACATTAGTTGGGTTATCGCCGGCTTTAGGTACCTTTATCGCCGGGGTAGTTCTTGCGAATTCTCCATACAAACATGAGCTTGAAAGTAATATCGAACCATTTAAAGGGCTCTTGTTGGGCGTTTTCTTTATTACCGTTGGTGCCGGGATTAATTTCACTCTATTGGCTGCGCAGTTTGGCTGGATATTCTTTACTACCTTAGCCCTGATACTGGTAAAAATTGCCGTGTTACTGGTATTAGGACGCGTGCTTGGCATTAAAGGCGCAGCCCTTTGGTTACTTGCACTTGGGCTTGCCCAAGCCGGTGAATTCGGCTTTGTTTTACTGTCATTCTCAGTGACCAATCAGGTGATGGAGCAGGCCATGGCAGACCGTTTATTACTGGTGGTTACTCTGTCTATGCTGATATCGCCTTTACTTTTTATTCTATATCAAAAGGTTATAGCGCCGAGATATGTGGTTGAAGGAAAAAGCCGCGAAGAAGAGTTTCCACAAAACAGCCATATTATTATCGCCGGTTCGGGACGAGTCGGCGGTTTAGTGGATAGGATATTAAAAATAGGTGGGTATCGTGCCACGGTAATTGACCATAATTATCAACATTTGGAAGCCATGGCGCGTATCGGAGTGCATTATTTCTATGGGGATGCGACACGACCTGATCTATTAAATAGTGCCGGAATAGATAAAGCAAAATTATTGGTGATAGCCCTGGACGATAAAGAGCAAATCACCACCTTAACTCAGTACGTTTTACAGAATTATCCCCATGTCCATGTGTTAGCACGAGCCATAGACAGGCATCATGTTTATCAGCTATGGGCACTGGGTTGCCGTGACATTATCCGAGAAACCTACGACAGCTCACTGCGTATAGGGCGCGCTGCCTATGAAGCGCTAGGAATTAACAGCGAACAGGCAGCGGATATCATTTCCAAGTTCGATACCTATGATAAGAAAATGATGCGGGTCACCGCAGAGGCCTTTGATGCCAGTTTGCCATTTCAGGATAATGATGAGTACGTGAAGTTAGTGAAAGACTATATGCAGCAATACGCGCCAGAATTAAAAGAGTCGGTTGCAAGCATCATCAATACCGAGAAACAATCCGGTACCAGCGACAAAGATACTTACGCTGACTCAACAGACAAGCACTGAAACTCGACAAAAAATACCTTGGTTAATCAAGAACAGGTAAAAAGGGCTGCGCAAACACATTACTTATTAAGAGGATAACTCTGTTTTTAATTATAAATGCGCTATTTAACATAACATAAATTATAGGTTATTAAGGCTTATATGCAGCAGCACGAATCCATACGCCTTCATATGTCCAATACTAGACGGTATCGGACATTTCGATGGTTTATATAAATATTATTCGACCCATCTCTATGGCACTAACTATCACAGCGGCTTTAGCTTCACATTAAATGTCGATTAAATTCACGATAAGTGTTCAATCATGCCTTGGTTGTATTGAGCAAATGCGCCTTATCGCATAGTATTGTTTAAAACAGCAATAAAAAAGATGCATTATGGAGTTTGTTCGCCCGCTGGAGCCAATTCTGATTATCGATAATGATCAGTCCATGCGTAGTTCTTTAGCCGCGATTCTCACCGAACTAGGTTATGACCAGATCACCGGTAGCGCGGATATTAACGACGCTAAGCCTTTACTCGCTCAACTCGATCCCAAGGTTATCTTCGTTGATATTGCCTTACCCGACTGCGACGGTTGCGACATTATCAGCTACCTGTCGGAGCTACACCCGCACAGTAAAATCATCCTTTGTGCCGACCATAATTCTTACGAAAACGTTGAGCACAACTGGGAATTTGGCGCCGAGGAATACATAAGTAAACCTTTTAACGCCAACAAAGTCGACATGGTTATGAAGCGTTTAGAGCTTAACTAATCCCTATGCAAGAAAAATTAAAACAACTTACGCTGGGTTTAGCGGATGTCATCTATGGCAAAGAACAACAAATAAAACTCGCCCTATGCGCCATGCTATCCCGTGGCCATTTATTGCTTGAAGACCTGCCTGGCATGGGTAAAACAACCTTGTCTCACGGTTTGGCGCAAACCCTAGGCATGAGTTATCAGCGTATTCAATTTACCAGTGACTTATTGCCCGCGGATATTCTCGGCGCCAGTATTTTTAACACCAAAGAGCATAAGTTTACGTTTCATAAAGGCCCTATTTTCAGCCAAATTGTGTTGGCGGATGAAATTAACCGCGCCGGCCCTAAAACCCAAAGCGCCTTGCTTGAAGCCATGGAAGAAGGCTGTGTCAGTATAGACTCAGAGCGTTATACCTTGCCGGAGCCTTTTTTCGTAATTGCTACGCAAAACCCGCAGCATCAATCCGGTACCTTTCCACTTCCGGAATCCCAGCTGGATCGCTTTTTTATGCGACTTAGCCTGGGCTTTCCACCGGCAGACGCAGAAAAACTGCTGATCAAAGGTCTTGGTCCGCAAAGGCATAAAACAATAGAGCCTATTATCAGCTGCACCGAGCTGCAACAGATGCAAAATCACGTGGATAATATAAGTATCGCCAACACAGTGGTCGATTATATTCTCGCCTTAGTGACTCTGACTCGTCATGACCGTGATATTACCCATCCTTTATCACCGCGAGCCAGTATCGCTCTGGCCCAAGGCGCTAAAGCCTGGGCGTTTTTGGAAGGCCGGGATTATGTGATGCCAGAGGATGTGCAGGCGGTTTTTTCCAGTATCTGTGAACATCGCGTCAATCCACATGACAATTACAGTCAGGCCAGCGTGTGCGACGATATCTTGCGCCGGGTTAAGGTGCCGCTCTAGTATGACCGCCCTGCTGCGCAAGGCATTCGCCCCACTCCATCATCAATTACAAGATTGGCTGCTAAGGGATAAACATAAAACCACGTCGCTCACCTTAGGACACAGCACGGTTTACGTGCTGCCCTCAAAACTGGGTTTTGGTTTTATCCTGGTGGCTGCTCTGAACTTTATACTTGCCGCCAACTATCAAAATAATCTGGTACAACTGAGCTCCTATTTAATGTTAGTGCTGGTGCTTATGTCTTTGATCCAATCCTACGCCAATATCAAAGGGCTGCAGTTGCAATTTAAAGAAGTGGCCAGTGGTTATGCCAATCAAGAACGCACTTATCGCCTCAGTCTGGCTAATCAGCAACGTAACAGCTATGCCATTCAATTACAGTGGCAAGGCAGCACGACTTTGGTTGAGAAGGTCGAAGATAGCAGCCAGGATGTCTCCATCCAGGGTGGGAAACAAGCGCGAGGCTATTATAAGGTACCGAGATTGAAGGTGTTTTCCACATATCCCTTTGGTCTCGCAAAAGTATGGAGCTACCTCGATGCGAACGCCGATTATTATGTCTACCCTGCTCCTCAGCCCCATAATCATGGTTTAAACAAGCAAGCGCTTGATGACTCGCCGCAACAAACTTCCGGTGCTTTAAGCCAGTCCGGTAATGATGAGTTCGATGGTCTTAAAGAGCACAAACAGCTCGCCGATTACCGCCGTATTTCCTGGAAACACTTTGCCAAGCGAGAGCAGCTTTTAGTCAAAGAATTTATCACCGAGGCCGACGGCGCCTACGTAGTAGATTTTGAAAAGTTCCCTGGCGATGTTGAAAATCGTTTAAGCCTGATGGCTTACAGTATTGAGCAGGCGCAAATCCAACATATGCCTATCGCCATCGCACTGCCAGGCCTTATACTTGCCTGTAATAACAGTGATGAGCATTATCTCAAGGCGCTGCGTGCCCTCGCCCTTTATAAAAAGCGGGGCTCACACCATGAGTAATTTTGCCAGCAGCGCCCTTAGCTTTATTTATATTGGCATCCTGATGATGTTGTCGGCCGAGTTGCCGACCATGCTGTTGAGTCTGTTGCTCTTGTTATGCCTTTGGAACCTGCTATTAGCAAACAAGGGGCTCACACGCCCAGCCATGCTGGCAACCAACCTGCTGGCGGCGGCCTTATTGGCGGTACTCTTTATCACAGTAAATTTAAAACAAAGTGTCTTGTTGTTTGTGATCATGCTGCTGCAGGCAAGCATTTTAAAACTATTACAGGCAGAGAGTGCTAAGCAACAACAAACCGTGATAGTGCTGACTTTTTTCTCTATCTCAACCGTGTTTCTTTATCAGCAGTCCTTGTATAGCACATTACTTGTAGGCGTTTTTTTCATCACCTTAACCATTGCCCTGGCTAGCCTCAATGGCTTGCCAACCACACGTTTAGCCATGCGCAAGAGCATTTATTCGCTCTGTATTGCCGTGCCTCTGGCGGCCTTGATGCTGGTGTTTGTGCCTAAAATGCCGGCATTTTGGCAGTTACCCGGCGCCAATACCGCTAAAACCGGCTTGAATGAGCGCGTCGACCCTTTTGATATCGCCAGTTTGGCAAAATCCGATGAACTGGTATTTCGCGCCGAGTTCAATGATGATCAAGCAGCTCCGCCTTATTATTGGCGCGCCATGTTGCATACCAGTTTCGACGGCAAGGCTTGGGTAAAGGAAAAAGCCCCGGCCTACGAGCGTCAAAATATAGATTGGCCCGCCTATACAGGTTCTGCACAAATATACCTGGAAAAAAGTGCCAACCCTTGGCTTTATACGCTAGGCGATGGGGTTAGCCCTGCCGCCGATGTCAGAAACATCAATGACGGTTTATTGCTGCGCCAAGACCCATCCGCGTCGAACTTTAAATATCCATTGCGTTATCGTCCACAATTGCCCGCGGCGCTAAGCCAATACGAATATCGTTACTACACCCAATTACCACTACAAGGCAACCCGCTGGCCCGTAACCTGGCCAAGCGTTTGCTAGCGAAAAGTGATAATGTCGACGCTTTTATCAGTGAGCTCTATGAGCATTACCGCTATCAAGGTTTTACTTATACCCTGACCCCTACACCCATTACCGGGAGCAACAGTCTGGATATTTTTCTCACTCAGACTCAGCGTGGCTTTTGCGGTCATTATGCCAGTGTCAGTGCCTTTATGATGCGCAGCGTAGGCATTCCTGCTCGTTTGGTATCCGGCTATTTGGGTGGAGAAAATGTCGGCGACAGTAATTATCTTTCTGTATATCAATACGATGCCCATGCCTGGGTGGAATATCACGATGGTGAACAGTGGCAACGTTTTGATGCCACCTCAGTGGTCGCTCCTGAGCGCCTGAATGGCTCTTTGTCTCAAGTCGACCAGCTGCAACAGGAGTTTCGCGCCAATCTGGATCTCGGACTATTACAGCTTAGTGGCTTTAAATCATTAAACTGGCTGCGGATTCAATTAGAGAAAATTGACTACCGCTGGACCAAATGGGTGCTTGGGTTCGACCAGGAAAAACAAAATAACTTTCTAAAAGAGTTGCTAGGCAGTCAGTTTGCACAATACAGTATGGCCCTTGTGGTTATTGGCATTGCCCTGGTGTTATTTGTTATCTTGATCCTCAGTTCGCGCCACCGCAAGGTGCAATTGACCTTCAGTGCCAAGCAGTTGGCCAAGCTATTTAATGCCGCCGATAATTCATCCCTTTTATCACCAGAGCAACTGACACCCGTGGCGCAGCTAAACTATCTGGCAACGCATACGCCAAGACTTAAAACACAGATGGAGCAAATTTCTCGTTTTTACATCCAAGCCACCTACGAGCAGAAACCGCTCACAAAAAAACAGCGCTCAGAGTTTAGAAAAGTAGTAAATAAGTCAATAAAAATCATAGGGTAAAAATGAATTCAGTCATTGTCGGCGTATTTCTTATGCTGTTATTGACCCTGTTTCGGGTCAATGTCATTGTCGCCATGACGGTCGCGGCGCTTGTCAGCGGCTTGGTCGGTGGGCTTTCCCTTACCGATACTGTCACAGCTTTCAACACAGGTCTCTCCGGCGGCGCTGAAATAGCCTTAAGCTATGCCATGCTCGGCGCTTTTGCCGTCGCTATCGCCAAGTCCGGACTGACCAATTTATTGGCGGCGCGCTTATTGGTGTTAATGGGCAAAGAGCAAACGTCGGAGCGTTTTTTATCCTTCGCCATTATGGCCGTGGTGCTGTTTTGCGCCTTAAGTTCGCAAAACCTGATCCCCGTACATATCGCCTTTATTCCAATTTTAATTCCGCCACTTTTGGCGATTTTTAATCGTTTGCAGATGGACCGCCGTGCCATTGCCTGTATTCTTACCTTTGGTTTAGCCACCGCTTACATGGTACTGCCCTACGGTTTTGGCGGTATTTATCTATACAATATTTTGCACCTTAACCTGGTTGAAAATGCCTTAGTTATCGGCAAAAGTGACGTACCACAGGCCATGATCATCCCTGCCATCGGCATGTTTGTGGGGTTATTGGTGGCGGTGTTTATCAGTTATCGTCGCAAACGTGAATACAATCACACCCTGGTGAGCGAGGCGAAATCCTTAGAAGTTGAAAACCCAGGCAAGGTATTACTGGTCGGCACCTTGGCTATTGTTTTATCCCTGATCGCCCAGTTTATGAGTCAGTCTATGATCCTGGGTGGCTTGGTTGGGGTTATGGTCTTTACCCTTTTTGGTATCGTCAAATGGCATGAAAATCAGGATGTGTTTTCTAAAGGCGTGGCCATGATGGCGATGATAGGCTTTATTATGATCTCCGCTCAGGGCTTTGCCGAGGTCATGAAGGCCACCGGCCATATAGATACTTTGGTCAGCGGCGCCGCAGATATGATAGCCGGTAATAAGCCCGTTGCGGCACTGCTAATCCTGTTAGTTGGCTTAATGATCACCATGGGCATAGGCAGCTCGTTTTCCACAGTACCCATTATCGCCGCCCTCTTTGTGCCCTTGTGTTTGCAACTGGGTTTTTCACCCATGGCTACCGCAGCCCTTGTTGGGACTGCCGGTGCGTTAGGGGACGCCGGCTCCCCCGCTTCAGACTCAACCCTGGGGCCAACATCGGGCTTAAATGTCGATGGCCAACACGACCATATCTGGGATTCAGTGGTGCCAACCTTTATCCACTTTAATATTCCCTTAGTCCTGTTTGGTTGGGTAGCCGCCATGGTGCTTTAGACAAACCAAGTAAGATTCAAAAAGAGCCGCATCGCGGCTTTTTATCCTTTGTAATACCGCAATTTGTCATTCACTTGAAAAACTTTAACTAATGATTAGTTGGGAAAGCCAAGGTTGATCATGTCAAAACGAAAGTATGATGTGTTCATTATGCGTGGACAGATTAAAAAAGGGAGCCTTAGCTCCCATTCTTATTAGTCTTGAAATCCGTTTATCATTCGCTCGCAGACTACAGGAGTTGGCCTGTGGTTTTCATCAACGGCAACAAAGGTAAAGCTGCCACGAATGGCTAAATGCTTGTTATCTTTATGCATGGTCTCAAGGAAGATTTCGACATCCACCTTTAAGCTGGTGTTACCTACGTGTACTACCTTAGAAACTAACTCGGCAAAGGTACCGGCAGGAATAGCTTCTTTAAAGTCAACGCGATCTGATGAAATGGTTACCAAAGGCTTGCGACAAAAGCGGGTCGCAGCGATAAAGGCGACCTCATCCATCCAGGCCAAGGCATCGCCACCGAACAAGGTGTTGTGGTGGTTGGTACGCCCAGGAAACACGGTTTTGGTTACATGGGTAATTGAGTCTTGAATACGCTGTGCAACAACGGCATCTTTATCTAGGATATTAGTCATTCGTGTTAGCTTCGCTCGCTAAAGTGTCTATCATCATAAGTTGCGGGTCTAATCGGGTGTTAAACCAGTTAAAACGCCAGTCTAAATGCGGGCCTGTTACCCGCCCTGTGGCACCAATTTGGCCGATGCGCTCGCCTGTTTTTATCATTTCGCCTTTTTCCACCAACACCTTGTGCATATGGATATAGGTTGAACTGATACCGTGGCCATGATCGATAATCACAGTACCACCTGAGTAATATAGGTCCGGATGAGCGAACACCACGCGTCCTGGTAAAGGTGCATAAATGGGCGTGCCCGTCTTATTGGCGATATCCAAACCGAAATGAGGGCGTTTGGGCGTACCGTTGAAGTATCTTTGGCTGCCATACACACCAGAAATTCGACCTTTGGCTGGGCGATACACGGGCGCTATAAAATCTGTTAAATCCGATTCATTGGCGCGGGCCTCACGAACCATGGCAGCGTCGCTGCGAATACGCTCCAACACCTCTTTAGGTGGTTCTACGTACTTTTGCTCCACCCCTTCGATTTTATCTATCTTATATTCGCGTTGGCTGACGTTAAAGTCCAGCTGCTGCCAGTTACCCTGCTTATCAAGCCATTTTAGCTGCTGCTGTGGCTCAGCATCACGGTCTATACCAAAGACAAAATAGCCTTCAGCGCTGCGTTTAAGTTCACGCTCGGCAAACACGACTTTTTGCGCATGGGGCAATTGGCCAATGAGCATGGCACCTTGTGTCAATGTCCCCTTAACCAAGGGCTGTGGCAACTGCGCTGCCTTGGCCGCGGCCGGCGAACTACTGATACATGCTAGGGTAATTAAACTCGAACAAATGAAGCGTTTAAGCATAACTGATGGATCCTTTCCCTACCCCTTCATAAGCCGTTACTTTAATCTGCTTATCTGGGTATTCTCGTTTTAATTCTTGCGCCATAAAGTCGGCAATACATTCAACCGTGGTATCACAAGGGAGTATTTCAACGCGTTCGGCGCTAATGGCCAGCTCAAATTCGCCCTGAGTTGAGCGATAACGGCTGCAGAGGTCACCCTCTTTGGCTTGTATATGTTGCAGTTGCGTCGCTTCAACCTGATCTTCTGCACTAAGCAGGTAGATATCTTCCCAGCGGTCAGCCCACTGTTTTTGCAGGCGCGGCATTGCCATACCATCGAGCTCTATACCCAGGGTGCTGCGATGACCATGAATAATACGCTGGCAATTACCGTCGTGCTTTTTCAGGCCGTGAGAATAATGATAATAGAAGCTATTGCTTGGCTCCGGGCGTAAATGCAAACCCATGCCGGTAACATTGGCCGGTAATTGCGGGGTGATCAAGGCAATAAGATGTGCGATTAAGGCCTGCTCATCAATGCGCGGCGCATCGATTTTGCTTACCGCTTGCAGCGGTGCACTCATGGCAAGGTGATGCTTGGCACCAAAATGCGCATCAAGAATCACCATGTCGTCATTTTCAATCAGGCTTATATCCGCCTGCATTGGCACGGCCAGGGTATGGTCGACGCTGTCATCGATAATGCGCTTTATCTGCTTTTTTACCAAGCCAAAATCAAGCACCATGGACTCATCATTCAAAGCACCATCCAGGGTCAAATCAACAATCCAACTTTCTCCTACCGGTCCACGGTCGGGACAAAAATATGAAAAATCGATAACGGTAAGATCGTTGACAAACAAAGTCATAGGTCAGCCTAACAAGCAATTGATAATTTTGCCCAAAATTATACAGAGGAAAGGGTTAAATTGCTGCCCTTTTGCGGATTTATTGAAGATTCTCGCCCCGGTAACAGTGACACAACGCCAGATTCACATAAATTAAATAAAAAACCTGTAAATCTAGACCATTAAATGACTGCTCAGAGTTGTTTAGCGTACAGGTGTACGCTAAAGTAGCTGCAAATTTTCAAACAATAAGTGTGTTATGGAACGTAAGAATAGCTACTCGAAAGAAGACTTGGTGTTGTGTGGTGAAGGTAAAATGTTCGGCGAGAACAATTGCCGCCTTCCTAGCGACAATATGTTAATGATGGACCGCATCGTTTCTATTACCGAAGACGGTGGTGAGCATGGTAAAGGTCAGATCGTAGCCGAGCTGGATATTGACCCATCACTGTGGTTCTTTGACTGTCACTTCAAGGGCGATCCGGTTATGCCTGGTTGTCTTGGCCTTGATGCTATGTGGCAAATCGTGGGCTTTTTCTTAGGTTGGTCAGGTGGTCCTGGGCTAGGTCGCGCACTGGGTGTGGGTGAAGTTAAATTTACCGGTCAAATCCTACCTACGGCGAAAAAAGTAACCTATCGCATCGATATGAAGCGCGTTATTAAGCGTAAACTATTTATGGGTATGGCCGATGGTACTGTAGAAGTAGATGGCCGCGTTATCTATGAAGCGAAAGATTTAAAAGTAGGTCTTTTCCAAGATACCAGCGCGTTTTAATCATCTGCATTAACGCTACAAAAAACGCCGCTTTATAGCGGCGTTTTAATTGAAAATTTAGACTTTAAATTGGGCTCGTTCTTCGATGGCCTCTCGCCACCCGCCAAGCCATTGTGATCGCGGGTCGAGCTGTTGGTAGGGGCAGTTTTCTTTTGAGCGGCCTGCCAAGCCAGCTTTATAACCTTGAGAATGGGCGCGTTCTAGACGATCACGTTTTTGTCTCTTCATAGGTAAAGTCCTCACCATTGTAGTTTCGTCATTTGTAGTGTTTTTATCATCTACAAGTAATGGATAATTAATAGAACTGTCACTTTAGATAGCCATACTTATCACCACATTGGGTTATTTCGGCTAAATGAGCAGTTATTGACTGCGAAAAAATAAGTGGCCGTACCTCTGTTTCTTCGACCGATTACATGGACTCCGTAATAAAGGCATCGTCGGTAGTGCTAAAACCCCGTGTAATTGACGGTAATATTTTTTTGCACAAAACGGACAATACTTACAACTACTGACAGCAAAAGCGACTAATAAGTTCCGCTGTCCCTAAGGTCAATCTGCCGTCTCTTGAGACAGTTTTCAAGTCTTATTTTTTTGTCTGACTAGATATAATATGTGCGGGCAATTGATAGAAAAGAAAAGTGGCGCAGATCTTTATGAAACTGCGCTGGCGTACCCCATTCTTATGTTAATTTTTGCATCAACTATGTTTTTTTGGGTTCTTTGATAAAAAATAATCCGGCTGTTTTGCGCACAGCGAAAACTCCCGAGTGTTCTTATAAGGTAGCTTCATAAAGCCTGCCACACCTACCCCGTCTATGCTCATGGCATACTGCATAATTTCATTCAGTAACTGGGTAAACCGCGCTTCCTGAGAGGCATCAAGCAGGCGATAATAATGGTGTATTTTCAAACGCTGAGCTAATGACTCAAAGATAATACAGCCGGTATGGTGAATTTTATTGAGCTCGAAAACGCATTGAATGATCTTTTTCGGCAGTTGCAACTGCTCGTCCGGATCCTTGCCATCCTCAAAGTAGGAGTGCGGCCTTAGCATTTCCTTGGTGGGAATATCCGTTACGTCATAACTCAGCTCAGGCAACTGCTCAAACACAAATGCGCCGGTGTCGTCTCGCTCTACTTGAATAGTTTGCCTGGCATCAAACAGACAACACTTAAATAAGCCCTTTTGTTCTATGCCCTGGGCCAGTTTCACCGTGTTGTCCACCGCATCCTGAAACGCCAGTTGCAGGGATTCGTCATAAAGGATCAGGCTGGACTCAACAAACAGGTTATCCTGTTTCCAGTGAAAACTAAGGCCGCCCACCACGGGGTATTTAGCCAGGCGGCTAATGGCGGCAAGAAACGCTTTTTCCGTATCGCCGGTGTCGAACAGAAACTCCCGATAATACCGCTCTAATTGAGCATCATTCACATCAGTTAAGCGCTTATCGCTGTCGGCTTGGCGTAGAAACTGTTTACGCGAGCTATATACTACTGTGTCGGGCAAGATATCGGCCACCGAGCTCCAAAACGGGATCAGCGACTTAGACGGAACGCGCTGCTGGACCGGCACAAAGGCTCGCGCCATGGCCGGCATATTACGAATAAAATAATCACCGGCCTTGTCCCGCGTGGTCTTGTCCTTACTGAGCATGCCATCGATTACCCTGGCGAACTCCACAGGCAGACCCAAAGAGCTCGCTGGAATAACCTGGGCGCCAAAGCGACATGACTGAGCCGAAGCCAGCGCATAGAGCGTTGACGCCACACCTTGCTCGTCAAAACGCGGCGACGATTTAGCACCCGACATCTGCTCATCACCGATAAAGTACACGTCCCCCATACGGGCATTGGTGTTGGTAATATCCGCCGACATTAAATCCATCACATTGGCACCCACTGGGTGTCCTTCGGCATCCAGCTGAGCATAGACGGAGCTGCCCCAATCGACCAAGGATAAGGTGCTACTATCAGGGTCCCACACCAGGTTCGAAGGTTTAATATCGCCATGAACCACGGGCGTAGGTGTAATGCCGTTTCTATGCTGGCGCAGCAGCAAGAGTAATTGGTGTAATTGCAACCCCAGAGCCAACAGTTGTTTTGCGGATATCTTTCCTAGGCGCAGGGAGAAATGCTCCAGGTCGTGACCCAAGGAGCGTTCCATCATCAGGATCCCCTGTTTTTTAATACGCTCAAAGGCATAAAACTTAGGGATCATCGGATGATCGAAGCGAGACAGCATATAGGCTTCGTCTTCAAGACGATCGCGCACCGATTGGGCTAAGGTAATACGGGAAAACTTAAATACCCACTGCTGCTCTTTGTCATCAACACCGGCAAACACAAAGCCATAAGCACCAGAGCCGATCAGCTCGACATCCCGATACCCCAGCATGGTCAGTTGCTTAATACAAATATTAAGCCATTGCTTATGTTTTTTTGCATCACGATGTGAGAGCAGATAAATGGACTGCTCTTCATTGATGTAAAAATTCGTGATCGGCCGTTGCGCCACCGCCACCTCAAGGTTGTTAAAGTGCTAACTATCTGCTCAGTTTACGCTTTTTTTGAGCTATTCGAAATAATAGGAAACAAATTCGTCATTCCCGTGCGCTTGTTAAGGGCCACACATTAACGTATTCTTTTTGCTCAAAATAATTATAACTAGAAATGGAGTTCTTATGAAGAAAGTCCTTATTGGTGCTGCGGTCGTTGCCGCCTTAGGTGGTGGTATCTATTACCAGCAGAATAATCAGTCCAGTGCCAAAATAGATCTTGCCGAGCTAGACTATGTGCCCTCTGACACTGTGTTTTTTGCCTCTCAGCTTACCCCCTTCCCCTATGAGCAATATGCCAAGCTGTTACCCGCAACCGAATTGAGTGAAGAGCAACGCGGTCAGTTTAGTGAAATTACCGAGGCGCTAAAACAAGACGGCGACAAGATTGCGGTGTTTATCGCCGAGCTGCTAAACAAGTACGAGCAGGCCATAGCCACACAAAGCGCCGATAAGATATGGGGCTTTGGCAGCGAATTGCGTTACCTTAGCTACGCGGTTGGTATTATGCCCGTAGCCCGCATCGAACTGGCCGAGCCAAACACCTTCGTCAACACGGTGAAAGAAGCTGCAGACAAAGCGGGGATAAGCCACGAAGAAAAAACCCTGAATAACACCGCTTATACCCGTTTTATCCTTGAAGCAGAGCAAGGCCAGTCTCTTGAGCTAGTCCTCAGCGTCCAGGGGCAATGGTTAACCCTCACCCTGAACAGCGATATGGTGAGCAGTGAAGACGATCTCGCCCTGGCACTCGCTGCTAAAAAACCAACTAGGTCATTGGCGAGCACAGGTCGCCTGCAGGAATACGCTGATAAATATGGCTGGGATGGCAGCTCGGTCAATTTTATCGATAATAAGGCCTTGGTTTCGGCCCTAGTCGCCGAGAAACCTTCACGCCTAGGTACCATGATCGACACCTTTATAGCCAAAGCAGGTAAAACCAATGCCTTGGATGCGGTACGTACTCCAGGCTGTAAAAAAGACCTGCCCGCCATCGCAACTAAGTTCCCGGGCCTGGTCTGGGGCACATCAGATCTGGAAGTGACCAGCAGCCATGCTAACTTCGATGTCGATGTGATTTTTGAAAGCAGTGATAGCGACCTTCTTGGAGCATTAGCGACCCTGCGTGGCTTTATTCCTAAGCATGTTACCGATGCCGACGACGCCATTTTGAGCCTAGGCTATGGCATTGACGTAGCAAAGGTGGGTTCGCTAACCAACACCTTATGGAGCTCCTTCACTCAGGCCGAGTTTGAATGTGAACCCTTATTAATGGCCCAAGAGCAAGCACAGGGAGCCAACCCTATGGCCATCGCCATGGCCACGGGTATGTTTGCAGGGGTTAAAGGTGTCAGCGTCACCATTAATGACCTGGACTTGGATTTAACCAACCCACACGCCCCCGACATTAAGCAGTTCAGCGGCCTATTTACTCTCAGTGCCGACGATCCTATGACGCTGATCAATACCGCCAAATCTCTGGTACCTCATATGGCAGGTGTAAATGTGCCGAGCGACGGTAGTCCAGTCTCGGTTAACGAACTACTGGAAATGGGCATGGAGCACGATTTAGACGTTAAACTGGCCGTAAAGGGTAATCACATTACGCTATACACGGGTGAGAAAGCCGAGCAGCAGGTTGGCGCTTTGGAAAACGAAACGCTTGCAGCCAATGGCCTTCTCGGCATGACGGTTAACCTCGCACCATTAATGAAGATTGTCGTTGCCGCCAACGAGGCGAATGGGCAAGAAACGCCGCCTGAACTTAAGGCCCTGGCCGAGCAGGACATTTCTACCTCAATGACCACAGACATCAATGGCCATGGTTTACAACTAAGCTCAAGCTCGCATATTCGCAAGAACTAAGCGGCAACATATAAGCCATTAAAGGGTAGAGGCTGGTACTCTACCCTCACGCCCTTGCCCTTTGGGTACACAGCTTCGCTAGATGGTGATTCCTGATGAAATATAGACTAACGCTTGCCAGTGCCATAGTGCTCTCGCTCATAGGCATCATATATACTGCTAAGGATGATCTAACGGCATCTAACGCAACGCAAACGAATTCAGCGCTCGCTGCTACCGTTAACCAGTCGGAGCAAACGCTAAAAAAACTAGGTAACCAGCGTCGAAAAAATCTAGAAGGACTGGTGAGCTTCAGTAAACAATGCTCATCCGTATCTCGTGACTTTAAGAAGCAAATTACCTTAGCTCAAGAAGATGTTATACGAGAGATAGAAGTAGAACTAACTGCCGGTAAAAGCTACTTTGAGGTCTATCTTAGTAACAACCGTCCTCTCTTGTGTATTTCAGAAGCTATAACGACCTTATAAAGCAGGCCGCAAACAATGTGGCTAAGCAAAACTTTGAGGTCGTAACCTCATTGCGTCATCTTGATAACATGCATGGGATAACCCTGCTCGCAGGACTGGATAGGGATAAGATAAAAGAGTTGCAAACACACCTGGATAAGCTCGATGGGAATGTTCGGCTTACCATGAATTTAGGTTTGAAAGATAATATAACGCCATCGGATATCGCTGAACTTAAGCGCAACGACAAGCAATTCAATACCTACCAAGAGTCACCGCTAAATATAACTGGCGACCTGCCAATATCTCCCTCAATTCTTTTTGTATTGGCGGCAACGCAAATCCCGTTCGAAGAATTTAAAGACCAGCTCAATGGACTTAGCTTCACTGTAAATGACCTGGCAGCTGCGATTGTTTATGATATCCCCATTACCTATATCGATGAACTGATTAAGCACACCAAGCAGATACACCAAGCACCTCTTTATCCCAATATAGAAACTACTTATATAGCGAACCTGGCCGATTTAGCGGCTTACCATCACAATGTTCCTGTACTGCGGGCGCTAGCAAAACATGGCGTCACACCTACGAACCAAGACGAGTTACTAACCGGATTAGATCTGGCTATCCACAACCTCCCTCAGACTAAAGAAGAGCTTGCAGAAAACCAAACTCGCTATATAGATACAATCATATATCTTGTACAAAATGGTTATTCCGCCCATGGCACATTGGAGCAAGACCGTAATGGGCGAACTTGGGTAAGATATGGCACCCCCTTAGTATTTGGCCCCTATATAGGCAAATACTTGGATAATGCGCCTAGGTTAGCAAAAGCAATGGAATCAATAACATTACTTCCTGTTAAAGAACACCAAGCTGGTAACAGCGATAATCATGCTTTAAATGCTGCAATCAACAAGTTAAATATGCAAATACACGCATTTAGAGACCGCGAAACAAAATGCGCCCGCGTTAACGATGAGATTAGAACAGCCAAAGGTTTAATATCCTATCGTGAAATTAGAAATACGGTTGAACAAGCAAGGAATACGATGGCTGAGGTGGAGGCTAGTTTGCATGCTATAGACCCTGCATTAGTTAATCACTATCTGAGCAGCCTCTCTTTCGAGGCCAACAGGAATGAAAACAATACCTCAGATACTGACCTGCGTAATTTGCTAAACGCGCAGGATAACTCACAGCTGATAGATTATGTGAGCACCACTGCACTGAGCCAACATCAAACCGACATGTTATTTCGTTCACTAGTATTCAACCCGCAAAAGTACGCCCTCGCCTGGCAAAATCGAGTGGAGCCGATCCCCCCAAGCTCTGTTGTTCTACTTATTCAAAATTCGCTACCTAGATTAGTGAACCTTGCTGACATGGGTTTAAATCTAAATATCAGAGACGCTGAAGGGTTTGATTTATATATGCACAGCGCACGTCATAACAGTGATGCACTTAAGTTTCTTGTCGACAATGACATCCCCGTATCGACAGGGCATTATGGTCTCGATGTGTTAGATCTTCTTTTAGACGAAAGTTATAGCAATGGAAAATTGAATGAAAACCTTAAGTTAGTCTTGCCAAAAATTACTGCGATTGAACCAAGCCACTTAGCAAGAGCACAACGATTAAGGATTTACAAACCCAGCGTTTATAGCCAGCTCGTACAACTAGATAAGCGATTGGAAACTACAGAGAATACGCCGATTAATAATGTTATTTATTAACGCTAGCCCTGACAGAAAATAAAAAAGAGAAGCGAGGTTTTATCAACTTTGCTTCTCTTTTTTTAGACTTAGATAAGGCGATTACAAACGAATACCGCCGTCGATTTCAACCACACGTCCGGTGAAGAAATCGTTTTCAAAGATATACTTGGCGGTATGGGCGATTTCCTCGGCTTCACCAAGACGACCAACCGGCTTCATCTTCACCAAGCGCTCTTTCGCTTCAGGCTTCATGGCATCCGTCATCTTGGTACGAATAACGCCTGGGGCAATGGCACCCACGCGAATACCAAAACGACCCAGCTCTTTGGCCCAGCTGGTCGTCATGGCAACCACGCCAGATTTAGCCGCAGAATAGTTGGTCTGACCCATGTTACCGGCACGAGCCACACTGCTCATGTTGATGATAACGCCACCCTCGCCGCTTTCAACCATGTGTACCGCAGCTTCACGGCCACATAGGAAAACACCGGTAAGGTTAACGTCAATAACAGACTGGAACTGCGCCAGAGACATCTTATCAACCACCTTGCCTTCTTTGGCCTTGATAAACAGACCGTCGCGCAAAATACCGGCGTTATTGATAAGGCCATGAATGGCACCAAAGTCTTGAGCGATAGCGGCAAAAGTTGCTTCCACTTCCTGCTCAACACTGACGTTGGCTACATAGGCTTTAATTTTTGCATCCGCATTGGTACTGGCCTGACGTAAATGCGTCACGGCTTCATCCAACAGAGCACTGTCCATATCGATCAGGGCCAACTGGGCGCCTTGCTCGGCAGCCATTTGCGCCATGGCTAGACCCAAGCCCTGGGCACCACCGGTGACAACTATGGTTTTATTATTTAAATCCATGCTTATTTCTTCTCAAATAGGGTAAAAATAGCGCTGAAGTCTTTCGCTCCTGCCCCTTGGTTTTGCAACAGGGTGTAGAGGTTTTTGCTAAGCGCACCAAGTGGTGTTACCGAGCCTGAGTTTTGCGCCGCTTCTAAGGCCAGACCCAGATCTTTAGCCATCAAATCAACCATAAAGCCTGGCTGATACTGGTTGCTTGAAGGCACAGAATCAATCACACCCGGACATGGGTTATACAGCTCTAATGTCCAGTTACGGCCTGAGCTGTTAAGCATGATCTCAGACAGGACCTTAGGATCAAGGCCGTGATTAATACCCATTTGCAGGGCTTCACTGGTTCCCGCCATCAAGATACTCAACAGCATATTGTTACAGATTTTAGCCACTTGTCCGGCGCCAATGGCACCGGCATGGAAAATATTCTTACCCATGTTTTGCAAAATCGGCTCAACAGCGTCGAAATGTTCCTGCGCGCCACCGACGATAAAGGTTAACGTACCCGCCGCGGCACCTGCTACGCCACCGGAAACCGGCGCGTCAACAAAGGCAATACCCTTGTCCATTAGCGCTTCGCCAAGGCTCTTGGCACTGGCCGCATCTATGGTTGAGCAGTCGATCACGATTGCATCGTCACCAAGATGGTTAATTAAGCCATCTTCGCCTAAATAAAGTGATTGCACATGCTTGGCCGCTGGGAGCATGCTGATCACAAAGTTAGCACCCTGAGCGACATCATTGGCGTTCTTACACGCCATTGCCCCTTCCTCAGCCAACTGGCTGACCACATGCTGGTTTAAATCAAATACTTGCACTTCGTGGCCGGCGGCAATCAGGTTACGCGCCATTGGCGCGCCCATATTACCCAGGCCGATAAATCCTATTTTAGCCATGCCTTTCTCCTAAGCTAAGCTTGCCAACGGGTGGCTCTCACCCATGGGTGCAAAAAATCGTTCGATCACATCGGCAGGCACACTCTCTAAAGTGGGATATTGCCACTTCGGTGCCATGTCTTTATCGATCAAGAGCGCACGTACGCCCTCTTGGAATTCACCTACCTCACAGCAGGTTACCGACATACCCAGTTCCATTTGGAAACAGGCTTTAAGGGATAGACCCTGAGCACGTTTAAGCTGTTCGAAAACCAGGTGTGCGCTGAGCGGACAGCCGTGTTTCAGGGTTTTGATGGCCTTGGCCAACCACTTATCCTCGGTCTCTATGCCGCTCAGGTAATCCACCTTGGCTTCCAAAGTATCGAATTCGGCTAGCTTGGCGATAACTGCCTGATGCTTGCGCAGGCCACCTTTTTCCATCGCCTTGGACTCGCTTTCGAATTTCTTCAACAGCTGCGTCAGCTTATCGTGATTAAGAGCGGAAACCTTACCCCAGCTTTGTTCACACAAGGTGCTGAGCAACTCAACAAAGCGCTCGCTGTCGATGCTGTGATCCGCCAAACTTGCAAAACGAGCATCATCGGCATTCATTAATGCCCCGGTTAGACCGAGGAATAGACCCACCTGGTCTGGCGCTTTTTGCAAGAAATAGCTGCCGCCCACATCCGGGTATAAGCCTATGGTGATTTCCGGCATGGCAAGCTTAGAGCGCTCGGTGACCACGCGGTGGCTGGCACCGGCCATCAGGCCCATACCGCCACCCATGATAAAGCCGTCACCCCACACGATGATCGGCTTGTCATAGCAGTGGATGGCATAATCCAGGCGGTATTCTTCGCTAAAGAAGGTCTTACCATAGTCTTTGGGCTCACCCGTGGCCATAGCGCGGTGCAGGCTGACCACATCGCCGCCGGCGCAAAAGGCTTTGTCGCCGGCGCCCTTGATGATCACCAAGGCAACCTCGTCGTCGTTTTGCCACTTAGTCAGCTGCTCATCAAGCAAGCGGATCATATTCAGGTTTAAGGCATTGAGTGCTTTTGGCACATTTAAGGTAGCAAGGGCGATTTTTGCGCCATTGCTACACTGAGCCAGCTCAAACACCACCTCTGATTCTGGGTTATTGAGAGGGATCAGTGTATCCATTAGCCGTTCACCCAGTTCGCTTTGCGTTTTTCCAAGAAGGCGTTTACACCTTCTTTTTGGTCTTGCGTGTCGAACAATTTCACAAACAGCTCACGCTCCAAAGGCAAGGCACTGGTGATGTCGCCGTGACGACCCTTTTGAATCAGTTCCTTACAGTAGCTTACTGCTACCGGGCTTTGGTCGCCCACTTGCTCGGCAAGAGCCATTGCTTTATCAAGGGCACCACCTGTCGCTACCACTTCTTCTACCAGACCAATTTCTTTGGCCTTGTCGGCTTTAATGCGCTCGCCACACAGGATCATGCGCTTGGCCCAGCCTTCGCCCACCAGCCATGACAGGTTTTGAGTACCACCGGCACAAGGAAGCAGACCCACCTTGGCTTCCGGCAGTGCCATTTGCGCTTGCTCTTCAGCGATACGGATATCACAGGCCAAGGCCACTTCAAGACCGCCGCCCATAGCATAACCATTGATAGCGGCAATCGACACACCGCGGAAATTGCTTAGCGCTTCAAAGGCGGCACCAAAGACTTGTGACATCTGCGCAGCTACGCCCTTGTCACCACTGGCGAATACATTTAAGTCGGCGCCGGCCGAGAAAAACTTCTCACCCTCGCCTGTCAGTACCAAGGCAAAGATATCTTTATCGGCGTTAAGGGCTTCAACCTGTTCTTTAAGGCTGATAAGCGTTTGTTCAGTCCAGGTGTTTGCCGGCGGATTACTCATGGTAAGGACGGCAATATGCCCTTTTTTTTCTAGTTGAATTTGTGCTGACATAACTTCCTCCTAAAGAATTTCGTTCACTTCATCGGCCAGAATACGTCTAGCAACGATTAAGCGCATGATTTCGTTCGTACCTTCGAGAATTTGGTGAACACGTACATCACGCAGATGACGCTCAAGCGGGTATTCTTTAATGTAACCGTAACCACCGTGGATCTGTAGCGCGTCGTCACACACCTTCACGCCCACATCGGTAGCAAAACGCTTGGCCATGGCGCAATAGGCTGTTTTTTCGCTATCGCCACTGTCCAGTTTAAACGCCGCCAGGCGAACCATTTGACGTGCTGCCACCAATTCGGTGTTCATATCCGCCAGTTTAAATTGCAATGCCTGGAATGCCGCCAACGGCTTACCGAACTGCTCACGCTCTTTAAGATAGGCTTTCGCCGTGTTCAAGGCTTGTTGTGCAGTACCAATTGAACAGGTGGCGATATTAATACGGCCGCCATCCAGGCCCTGCATAGCGAACTTAAAGCCTTCGCCTTCGTTACCCAACAGGTGATCCGCTGGGATACGTACGTTTTCAAAGGTAACCAGACGAGTCGGCTGTGCGTTCCAGCCCATTTTCTCTTCCGCTTTACCATAGCTGATGCCTTCTGCGTCCGCAGGAACCACAAAGGCGCTAATGCCTTTGGGGCCTTCTTCACCGGTACGGGCCATGACCACCAGTACTTCTGTGCTGCCGGCGCCAGAGATAAACATTTTTGAACCCGTGATGTAGTAATGGTCACCATCACGTACGGCCTTGGTTTTAAGTGAGGCCGCGTCCGAACCGCTGCCTGGCTCAGTCAAACAATAAGAAGCCAGTTTTTCACCGGTTACCAACTCTGGGCAATAGGTGTCTTTCGCCGTTTGGGTACCGAAACTTGCTACCATCCAGGTCGCCATATTGTGAATGGTCAACATTGCCGTGGTGGCGGTACAGCCTTTGGCCAGCTGCTCAAAAATGATGCTTGAGTCTAGACGAGAAAGACCTAAACCACCGGCTTCTTCCGGGGTGTAAAGGGAACAAAAGCCTAGCTCACCGGCTTTTTGAATGGTTTCTTTGGGGAAAATATGTTCCTGATCCCACTTTGCTGCAAAAGGGGCTAGTTCCTGGCTGGCGAAACGCTCGGCCATATCGGCAAAGGCCAGTTGATCTTCACTAAGATTAAAGTCCATAACACACTCTCTTGTACTACATGCTTATCGGGCCGCTCCTTGGCGACCCGTAAAGAAATTATTTAAGGTGAATACTCATGTTTGGTCCACTTACCACGTCGTCTTCAAACCAACGCGCAGTAATGGTCTTGGTCTCGGTATAGAAACGGACACCCTGCTTACCATAGGTATGCTGGTCGCCGTAGAACGAGCCCTTCCAACCGGTGAACGAGAAGAATGGCAATGGCACAGGGATGGGTACGTTCACACCTACCTGACCTACTTCAATGTGGTGCTGGAACTTACGTGCCGCAGCGCCGCTGGCGGTAAAGATAGAAGTACCGTTACCGTATGGGTTGTCATTGATAAGGGCAATGGCTTCGTCCAGGGTGTCTACAAACACACAGCACAATACCGGGCCGAAGATTTCTTCGCGGTAAATGGCCATATCAGGCGTGACATTGGTGAACAGCGTAGGTCCAACCCAGTTACCTTCTTCATAGCCTTCAACGGTGAAGTCAGAACCATCAAGCAGACAGTCGGCGCCTTCTTGCTTACCTTGGGCAATTAGCGATAGGATACGTTGCTTCGCGGCGATGGTTGTTTGCGGACCATAGGCTGAGTCAGCTTGGTCCCAAGGACCTGGCTTAACCACACTCAGTGCATCTTTAAGCTCATCAACCCAGTCTTTCGCACTGCCAACGAATACGGCTACCGAAATACCCATACAACGCTGGCCGGCAGCACCGACCGATGAACCAACCAGGTTATTGATGACGTTTTGCTTGTGCGCGTCTGGCATGACGACCATGTGGTTCTTCGCACCCACACAGCATTGCACGCGTTTTAGGTTTGCCGTGCCCTTGTCGTAAATGTACTGACCTACACCACACGAGCCTACGAATGAAATAGCACGGATATCCGGGTGCTCAAGTAGCTGATCTACCTGGCCCTTGGTGCCGTGAACTACCTGCAGTACGCCCTTAGGTGCACCGGCTTCTTCGAACAGCTCTACTAAGCGCATTGGCGTTAGCGGGTCTTGTTCAGACGGCTTCAATACGAAGGTGTTACCGCATACAATCGCCAATGGGAACATCCACAATGGGATCATCGCCGGGAAGTTAAAGGGTGTTACACCGGCACACACGCCTAACGGCTGAATAAGTGAGTAGGTATCGATATTGCGCGCCACATTCGATACGGTTTCACCCATCATGTTCGATGGTGCGTTAGCCGCTTGCTCAACCACTTCGATACCGCGCCATACATCGCCCTTGGCATCCTCAAAGGTTTTACCAAGCTCATGACAGATAATGGTGGCCAGCTCGTCGTGGTGGTCTTTTAGCAACTGAGCGTAACGCATCATGATGCGCGCACGCTCACTTACCGGTACTTCTTTCCAGGTTTGGAACGCTTCTTTGGCCGAGGCAATGGCTTCAGTTACTTCTGCTTCGGTGGCCATAGGCACTTGTGCAAGCACTTCCTGGTTAGCCGGGTTTACTACGTCTAACCACTGAGATGTTTCAGATTGGCGCATTTCGCCGCCGATATATAATGGTACCTTGTGCATAATACAGGTCTCCCCAAATTGACTGCGCGCCCGGAAATTATCGTTATACGGGCGCTGGATAAATTAAAGTGCTTCGACTGCCAAGGCTACGGCTTCGCCGCCACCGATACATAAAGAAGCAACACCACGGCGTTTGCCCTGGTTACGCAAAGCGTGAATAAGTGTGGTCAGGATACGTGCGCCACTTGCACCGATTGGGTGACCTAGGGCACAGGCGCCACCATTAACGTTCACCTTGTCTTTATTCAGACCCATTTCATTGATGGCCAACATGGTTACCATGGCAAAGGCTTCATTGATTTCCCACAGATCTACGTCATCCGTGCTCCACTCTAGCTTAGCCAGCAGTTTCTCCATGGCACCCACTGGGGCAATGGTGAATTCCGCAGGCAAACGCGAATGCGTGCTGTGACCGCTGATACGGGCGATAGGCGCAAGACCCAGCTTTTGCGCTTCAGCATAGCTCATTACCACTAGCGCAGAGGCACCATCTGAAATAGACGATGAGTTTGCTGCGGTAATGGTGCCGTCTTTTTTAAATGCCGGACGTAGCGAAGGAATTTTATCCGGGCGGGCATTGCCTGGCTGCTCGTCGGTATCAACCACTAGGTCGCCTTTACGCGTACTGATGGTATGGGCAACAACTTCGTTACTGAATGCACCGCTGCCGATAGCCTTGTTGGCTTTTTCCAATGACGCTACGGCAAACTCGTCCATTTGCTCACGGGTAATGTCGTATTGATCCGCCGTAGCCTGGGCAAAACAACCCATGGCCAGGTTATCGTACGCATCTTCAAGACCGTCCATCATCATATGGTCTTTTACTTCACCGTGACCCATACGCATGCCGCCACGAGCCTTAGGTAGCATATAAGGCGAGTTAGACATGCTTTCCATGCCACCAGCCACTACGCTGTTTACGCTGCCAGCTTTAATAAGGTCATGCGCCAACATAACGGCTTTAAGACCAGAGCCACACACCTTATTGATGGTGGTCGCACCGGTGTGCTTGTCCATACCAGCCTTAAGCATAGCCTGACGCGCCGGCGCCTGACCCAGACCCGCAGGCAGAACACAGCCCATAATGACTTCATCGATCTCACTTGGGTTAATATTCACACTCTCGAGCGCGCCTTTAATAGCAGTGGCACCCAGTTCGGTGGCACTTGCGCCGCTCAAGGCGCCCATAAAACCGCCCATGGCGGTACGCTTTGCACTGACAATTACAATGTCGTTATCGTTTAACTGTGAGCTCATATTCGGGTCTCCATAATCAATTTCACTTGAGCATACATAAAATTTACGTTTACGCCAACGTCAATTAGATAAGTTTAAACTGTACACTTTGTG
Organism: Pseudoalteromonas sp. T1lg76; assembly: GCF_002964725.1. Taxonomy (NCBI): domain Bacteria; kingdom Pseudomonadati; phylum Pseudomonadota; class Gammaproteobacteria; order Alteromonadales; family Pseudoalteromonadaceae; genus Pseudoalteromonas; species Pseudoalteromonas sp. T1lg76. The sequence goes on along the minus strand of NZ_PQCE01000025.1, from coordinate 86,600 downwards.
AGCTGTAAACTTATCTAACCAGCCTCACCACCCCTGTTAAAACACCCTCACCTTTTTCTCAAGGCCAATAATAACCTGCGCTTGAGCTCATATTTGTGTTTTTGTACCTCTCCTAAAGAGAGTTGAAATCCAGCTTTACCTTTACGTAAACTTCACTTATATTGGTGTTAATATTTTGTAGTAGATAAGACTAAATAACGATGACTGAGCAAAGCCAAAGCCCCAACGAGCAAATGGAACAGACTTTCTCCATCAGCGATCTGGCAAAAGAATTCGATATCACCACCCGCAGTATTCGTTTCTACGAAGACCAGGGACTGATCATGCCACGTCGTAACGGCCAAACCCGCATTTACTCAAAACGCGATAAGGTCCGTTTAAAGCTGATCTTACGAGGCAAACGCTTAGGCTTTAGCCTTGCCGAAACCGGCCGTTTGTTCGAGCTTTACGACGCCGACAAATCCAGCGCCAAACAGTTAGTCACTATGTTAGACCTTATCGAAGAGAAAAAAGCACACTTAATACAGCAAATGGACGACATTAAAGTCGTACTAATGGAACTCGTAACGGCCGAAAAACGCTGCCGTGAAACTCTCTCACATTTACAACAGGATTAATCATCATGAGTACTATCTCTCTATATAAAGAGCTTAACTTTGGCCTAGGTGAAACCGCCGACATGATCCGCGCCCACGTTAATAGCTTTGCCAGTGCCGAGATCGCGCCTTTAGCAGAGCAAACCGATGAACAGAATATGTTTCCTAACGAGTTGTGGACCAAGTTTGGTGATATGGGCCTGTTAGGCATGACGGTTAGCGAAGAGTTCGGCGGTGCCGGTCTGGGTTACCTTGAGCACGTAATTGCCATGGAAGAGATCAGCCGTGCCAGCGCCTCTATTGGTCTGAGCTATGGTGCTCACTCTAACCTGTGTGTAAACCAAATCTTCCGTAACGGTAATGAAGAACAAAAAGCAAAATACCTGCCTAAACTGATCAGCGGTGAGCACATTGGTGCCCTGGCCATGAGTGAGCCAGGTGCGGGTTCTGACGTTGTTTCTATGCGCTTAAAAGCAGAGAAAAAAGGCGACCACTATATCCTTAACGGCAATAAAATGTGGATCACTAACGGTCCGGATGCCCACACCTATGTAATTTACGCCAAAACAGACGCTAACGCCGGCCCTAAAGGCATCACCGCCTTTATCGTTGAACGTGACACCCCGGGATTCACTCAAGCGCAAAAGCTAGACAAACTAGGTATGCGCGGTTCAAACACCTGTGAGCTGGTATTCGAAAACTGTGCGGTTCCAGAAGAAAACATCTTGGGTAACCTAAACGAAGGCGTTAAGGTGTTGATGAGCGGCCTTGATTACGAGCGCGTGGTTCTCTCTGGCGGTTCACTGGGTATCATGCAGGCATGTATGGATGTGGTTGTGCCTTATATCCACGAGCGTAAGCAGTTCGACACGCCCATCGGCCAATTCCAACTTATCCAAGGTAAGATCGCCGATATGTACACGCAAATGAATGCCGCACGTTCATACGTGTACACCGTTGCCCGCGCTTGTGACCGCGGTGAAACCACACGTAAAGATGCCGCTGCGGTTATCCTTTACGCTGCCGAGCTGGCAACCAAGATGGCCCTGGATGCGATTCAAATCCTAGGCGGTAACGGTTATATCAACGAATACCCTACAGGCCGTCTGTTACGCGATGCCAAATTGTATGAAATCGGTGCCGGTACGTCTGAAATTCGTCGTATGTTGATCGGCCGCGAACTGTTCAGCGAAAGCCGCTAAGGTGTTGTATGACCATTCTATCTTCAAGCATAAACCCTAAGGACCCGCAGTTCGCTGTCAATGACGAAGCGATGCGTGCCCTAGTTCAAGACCTGCATGAAAAGGCGGCCACCCTGCGCGGTGGCGGCGGACCTAAATATGTAGAACGTCACCAAAGTCGCGGCAAGTTATTTGTGCGCGACCGTATAGAACACTTGCTCGATGAAGGCTCACCCTTTTTAGAGATTGGCCAATTCGCCGCGTTTGGCGTGTATGAGCAAGACATTCCCTGTGCTGGCGTTGTCGCCGGTATCGGCCGCGTTCAAGGCGTTGAGTGCATGATAGTGGCTAACGACGCCACGGTTAAGGGCGGTACCTACTTCCCACTGACGGTGAAAAAACACTTGCGCGCTCAGGAAATTGCCGAGCGCTGTCACCTGCCCTGTATTTATCTTGTGGACTCCGGCGGTGCGAACCTGCCGGAGCAGGACGAGGTATTCCCGGACAAGCTGCACTTCGGTCGCATCTTCTTTAACCAGGCGCGCATGTCGGCCAAAGGCATAGCGCAAATCGCCGTGGTCATGGGCCTGTGTACGGCAGGCGGTGCCTATGTACCGGCCATGGCCGATGAAAGCATTATCGTTAAAGAGCAAGGCACCATCTTCTTGGCCGGTCCACCGCTGGTTAAAGCGGCCACAGGTGAAGAAGTAAGCGCCGAAGACTTGGGCGGTGCGGATGTGCACTGTAAGGTGTCCGGTGTGGCGGATCACTATGCCGATAACGACGAGCATGCGTTGTCTATCGCCCGTCAGTGTATTGCCCGTTTAAATCATGTGCGCCCACTTGCGCCCGTGTTAAACGAGGTGAAAGCACCGCGTTACGATATTCATGAGCTTTACGGCATTGTCGGCAGCGACCTGAAAAAGAGCTTCGATGTACGCGAAGTTATCGCCCGTATCGTCGATGATTCATCCTTTGATGAATTTAAACGTTACTTTGGTGAGACCCTGGTAACTGGCTTTGCCCATATCTACGGTCACCCGGTTGGTATTGTTGCCAACAATGGCGTGTTATTCAGTGAGTCGGCGCAAAAAGGTGCTCACTTTATTCAGCTGTGTGCCAAGCGCAACATCCCACTGATTTTCTTACAGAACATCACCGGCTTTATGGTTGGTCAGAAATATGAAGCCGAAGGCATTGCCAAACACGGCGCCAAAATGGTGACCGCGGTTTCTTGTGCCGAAGTGCCTAAATTTACCGTGTTGATCGGTGGCTCATACGGCGCCGGTAACTACGGCATGTGTGGTCGCGCCTACGATCCAACCATGATGTGGATGTGGCCTAACGCCCGTATCTCGGTCATGGGTGGTGAGCAAGCCGCCGGCGTACTGGCTCAGGTGAAACAAGATGGTCTTGCCCGTCAGGGTCAATCCATGAGCGATGAGCAAGTGGCCGAGTTTAAAAAGCCGATCGTTGAGCAGTATGAGCGTCAGGGTCACCCCTACTACGCCAGTGCGCGCCTCTGGGATGACGGCATTATCGACCCAGCGGATACCCGCTCGGTTCTCGGTTTAGCCCTTGAGGCGGCTGCCAACGCACCACAAAAAGACACCGAGTTCGGTGTGTTTAGAATGTAGGAGGCGCTATGTCAGTTACACTCAATATTAGTAAAAGCCGTATCGCCACACTGACTCTGCAGCGCGTCGAAAAGCACAATGCCTTTGACGATGCGCTAATCAGCGAAATGATCCGCTTAATCGAGCATGCAAGCACACTTGATATTCGTGCCTTGGTGCTTAATAGCGAAGGCAAACACTTCTCCGCGGGTGCCGATCTGAATTGGATGAAATCCATGAAAGACAACTCCTTTGAGGACAACGTCGCCGACTCGCTTGAGCTTGCCAAACTCATGCATGTGCTGCACACCTGCCCGCACCCAACCATTTGTTTAGTGCAAGGCGCAGCCTTTGGTGGAGCCCTGGGTCTAATCGCCAGTTGTGACATTGCTCTTGCCAACCCGACTGCCAAATTCTGTTTGTCAGAGGTAAAACTTGGCCTGATCCCGGCTGTGATCAGCCCGTATGTGATCAAAGCCATCGGCGAGCGCAATGCCAGACGTTACTTCTTAACCGCTGAGGTCTTTAACGCCGATAAAGCGCACGCCATGGGACTGATCCACGAAGTGTGTGAAGACCTGCAAGCGGAATGTGACAAATTCCTCGATATCATTACCGACAACGGTCCCATGGCCGTTAAAGCAGCGAAGAACTTAATTAATGACGTTGCCGGTAAAGACATAGATGCCGACCTGCGCCATTTAACCGCTGAGCGCATTGCCGCCATTCGCGTAAGCGACGAAGGGCAAGCGGGCTTAAACGCGTTTTTCAATAAACAAGCGCCGGCTTGGCAACAACAAGGATAACTCATGCTAAAACGAATTCTTATTGCCAACCGAGGTGAAATCGCCTGTCGCGTTATTCGCAGCGCCAAAATGCTGGGCATGCACACCATTGCCGTCTATTCCGACGCCGATGCCAATGCTCAGCACGTACAAATGGCCGACAGCGCCTATCACATAGGCCCGGCACCGAGTAAGTCGTCTTACTTGGATATGGACAAGCTGTTTGCCGTTGCCGAACAGGCCGGCGCCGACTGCATTCACCCGGGTTATGGCTTCCTCTCTGAAAATGAGGCCTTTGCCGCACAGTGCGAGCAAAAAGGCATTACCTTTATTGGTCCCTACGCCAAAAGCATCGAAGCCATGGGTTCAAAAACCCGCGCCAAAGAGATTATGGCTGGCGCCAACGTGCCTTTGGTACCTGGCTATTACGGTGACAACCAAGACCCGACTTTCCTCAGCGATGAGGCCGATAAAATCGGTTACCCTGTACTTATCAAGGCCGCTTATGGCGGTGGTGGTAAGGGCATGCGCGTAGTACGGGATAAGAAAGACTTTATCAGTGCCCTGGAAGGTGCCAAGCGTGAAGCTATCAGCAGCTTTGGTAATGATCTGGTGTTGATTGAGCGTTATGTCGATAATCCGCGTCACGTGGAAGTACAAGTATTTGCCGATAAACACGGTAACTGCGTGTACTTGGGCGACCGCGACTGCTCATTGCAGCGCCGCCACCAAAAAGTGATTGAAGAAGCCCCTGCTCCCGGTCTTAGCGACGCCATGCGTAAAAGCATGGGGGAAGCGGCGGTACGCTGTGCTCAAGCCATCGATTATGTGGGTGCTGGTACGGTTGAGTTCCTGCTGTGTGGCGAGGAATTCTTCTTTATGGAAATGAATACCCGCTTGCAGGTAGAGCACCCAGTTACCGAAATGGTCACGGGCGTGGACCTGGTGCAATGGCAAATCGCCACTGCCGGTGGTGACACCCTGCCTCTGACCCAAGAGCAAGTAGAAATCACAGGTCACAGCTTTGAAGCCCGTTTATACGCCGAAGACCCAAGCGAGCAGTTTATGCCTTCAAGCGGACGTCTGACGCATTTACGCTTCCCTGAGCAAAATGCGAACGTGCGTATTGATACCGGTGTTACCTGTGGAGATGAGATCAGCTCATTCTACGACCCCATGGTTGCCAAGCTGATCGTCAAAGGCGATAACCGAGCGCAGGCGCTGTCACTGTTAGAGCGCTCACTACGTCATACCTATGTCGGCGGCGTTAAAGCCAATACCGGCTTCTTAGTAGCCCTGTGCGAGTCACAGCCGCTGCAAGATGCCACCATGGACACCCACTTTATCGACAATAACTGTGACAGCCTGACTCAGGCGCCACAGGCCGATGTTCATGCGTTAGCCATGGCTGCCTGGGTGTACTATTGTCATCTACAGGGTACCAGCAAGGCCCCGGCTGCAACTTCGCCGTGGCAGAGCTTATCTGGCTTTAAACTAAACTCCATCAACGAGATCACCGTACCGCTGGCGGATCATCAGCTGGTGTTACATGTGACATCTACCGGAATTAAAGTCGATATCGATGGCCAAGGCCATAGCTTGAGCGGTGAGTATCAAGGTCAAGGCCACTATGTTGCCGTGGTCGATGGTCAGCGCCTAAGCGCCGATGCACAAATCGATGACGAAGCACTGAGCATCATGTATCAAGGTGCCCAGTATGACTTTGCCCTGACTTCTAAGCATTATGTCGGCGCCGAGCAAAGCGGTGGCGATGCCCTGGCAGCACCAATGAACGGCACTGTGGTAAAACACCTGCTGGATATTGGCACCGAGGTAAAACAAGGCGATGCCATAGTGGTGATGGAAGCCATGAAGATGGAATATACCCTTAATGCGCCATTTGATGGCGTACTTAGCAGTTATTGCTATGGCGAGGGCGAATTGGTCAGCCATGGTGCCCTGCTTGCTATCGTTGAGGAGCAAGAATAATGGCCTTTGCACAACAGGTGCGTATCGTTGAGGTAGGTGCTCGTGATGGCCTGCAAAACGAGGTCAATGTCAGCCTTGAAGACAAGGTGACCTTGATCAACAGCCTGGCCAAGGCGGGATTAAAGCATATTGAGGGCGGAGCTTTTGTATCGCCTAAATGGGTGCCACAAATGGCGGACTCCAGTGCGGTGTTTGCCGCTATTGAGCGCCATGATGATGTGTTGCTCAGTGCCTTGACGCCAAATTTAAAAGGCGCGGAATTGGCATTGGCAGCCGACGTGGGCGAGTTTGCTATTTTCACCGCCGCCAGCGAGGCCTTTACGCAAAAGAACATCAATTGTTCAATCAGTGAAAGCATTGAGCGCTTCCGCCCTGTGGTAGAGCTTGCCAAGGCAAACAACATCAAGGTACGCGGCTATGTCAGCTGCGTTCTGGGTTGCCCTTACCAGGGCGCGGTGGCGCCTGAGCAAGTGCTTGAGGTGTGTAAACAATTGTTGGCTTTGGGCTGCTACGAGGTCAGTCTTGGCGATACCATAGGCGTGGGTACGGCCAATGAGGTGGAGCAATTGCTTGACCTGCTGCTTAAACACCTGGATGCCAGCCAGTTGGCGGTGCATTTCCACGATACCTATGGCCAGGCCATCAGTAACATCTATGCCGCCTTAAAAATGGGCATTAGCACGGTAGACAGTGCGGTTGCAGGCCTGGGTGGCTGCCCTTATGCCAAGGGTGCGTCAGGAAATGTTGCCACCGAAGATGTGGTCTATCTACTGCAAAAGCTTGGCATAGACACAGGAATTGATTTAAAAACACTGGCCCAAGCAGGCGCGACCATTTGTAAGGCGCTAAACAAGCATCCACAGAGCAAGGTGGCCAACGCCATACTTGCCGATTGTGACCAAGAACAATAAACCTAGGAGTGCTTAGACATGTCCGGATTCGATAAAGTAGTAACAAGTTATGCCGACGCCATGGCAGGACTAAAAGACGGCGATACCATTATTGCCGGTGGTTTTGGGCTGTGCGGCATCCCCGAAGGCCTAATTGCCGAGATTAAGCGCATGGGCACCACAGATCTTACCGTGGTTTCAAACAACTGTGGTGTTGATGATTTCGGTTTAGGTGTGCTGCTTCAAGACAAACAAATCAAGAAGGTCATCGCCTCTTATGTGGGTGAAAACGCGTTATTTGAAAAGCAGTTGCTTGACGGCGAGCTGGAAGTAGAGCTTACGCCACAGGGCACACTGGCAGAGAAAATGCGCGCCGGCGGCGCTGGTATCCCAGCATTTTACACCGCCACAGGCTACGGTACGCCAGTTGCCGAAGGTAAAGAAGTAAAAGAATTTGACGGTCGTCCCTATATTCTTGAAGAGTCTGTTACCGGTGAATTTGCCATTGTGAAAGCGTGGAAAGCAGACCGTTACGGTAACCTGGTATTTCGCCACACGGCGATGAACTTCAACCCTATGGCCGCCACTGCCGGTAAGATCACCGTGGCCGAGGTAGAAGAAATCGTTGAGCCGGGTGAATTAGAGCCAAGCCAAATTCACACCCCGGGCATTTATGTAAACCGCGTTATCAAGGGCAACTTTGAAAAACGCATTGAACGCGTTACCACACGTAAAGCCTAAGGAGATTAAAATGTCATTAAACCGTGAACAAATTGCTCAACGTGTTGCCAAAGAATTGGCCGACGGCTATTACGTGAACCTGGGTATCGGTATCCCTACTCTGGTTGCCAACTATGTACCAGAAGGCATTGAAGTCATGCTGCAGTCGGAAAACGGCCTGCTGGGTATGGGTCCTTACCCTACCGAAGACGAGCTTGATGCAGACATGATCAATGCGGGTAAAGAAACCGTTACAGCAGCTAAGGGGGCAGCAATTTTTAATAGTGCCGATAGCTTTGCCATGATCCGTGGTGGTCATGTAGACTTGACCGTCTTAGGTGCATTTGAAGTTGATCAGCACGGCAATATTGCCTCGTGGATGATCCCGAAGAAGTTAATTAAAGGCATGGGCGGCGCAATGGACTTGGTTGCCGGCGCGAAGAACATTATCGTTACCATGACCCATGCCAGTAAACACGGCGATTCTAAGTTACTAGAAGAATGCTCACTGCCTCTTACCGGCGTGAATTGTGTGAAGAAAATAGTAACAGACTTGGCCGTGTTAGAAGTCAAAGACGGCGCTTTCCATTTGCTAGAGCGCGCCCCGGGTGTTAGTGTTGATGAAATCATCAGTAAAACAGCGGGTAAACTCATCGTCGAAGGCGATGTACCAGAAATGAGCTTTGACTAACGGATAGCTTGGGAGCCCTCCCATAGCATACCCGTAAATGTACCGTCCTCATTCCCAGTGCTAGTTGGCACTGTGTTACCCAAAACCCCTCTTTTGAGGGGTTTTTTTTCGCCACTATTACGCATAATTCAGCCATTAAACATTTACTTACATATTTTTTACGGCAGATTATCTGCGTTCAATTTAACCGTTCCGAATATAGTGGTAGATTAGCGGTGGATAATACCAATTCTGTTATGTATGTGATCAGATATAGCGGTGGATAAATCATGATATTTAGCCCGTTAGAATAATTAGCTATTTAAGTGAATTGGTATAAATAGGACACCAACAATTTTAATAAGGATCTCCATGAATAAGATGACCCTCAGTGCCCTTAGCGTGGCAGTGATGATTTCCCTTAGCGGCTGCTCGGCCACCAGCGATACGCAAACCTCGGCAAAGCAACAAGTTGCACAAAATGCCGCTAACCTGCCTTTCGTTGATATCAAATATGATTCATTTACCCTGGATAACGGCCTTAAGGTTATCGTCCACACCGACCGCAAGGCTCCTATCGTTGCGGTCAATGTTTGGTATGACGTGGGTGCTAAAAATGAAAATGTTGGCAAAACGGGCTTTGCCCATTTGTTTGAACACCTGATGTTTAATGGCACAGAGAACTACGACGACGAATATTTCGGTCCCTTTGAGCGTGCCGGTGCCACAGAGCAAAACGGTACTACAAACTCAGACAGAACCAACTACTTCCAAAACGTGCCTACCCCAGCAATCGATATGGCACTGTGGATGGAATCTGAGCGTATGGGTCATCTGCTTGGTGCCATTACCCAAGAAAAACTCGATGAGCAACGCGGCGTAGTACAAAACGAAAAGCGCCAAGGTGAAAGCCAGCCTTACGGCAGCATGTGGGACAATATCTGGAGCAACACCTTCCCTCAAGGTCACCCTTATTCCTGGTCTGTGATCGGCTCCATGGAAGACTTGAACGCGGCGTCACTAGACGACGTACACCAGTGGTTTAAAGACTACTACGGCCCGAATAACGCGGTACTTGTGCTTGCCGGTGATATAGATGTTGACACGGCCAAAGAAAAAGTTGCTAAGTACTTTGGCGATATTAAGCCGGGTAAACCTGTTGCCAAGCTAGAAAAATGGATCGCCAAGCGTGACGAGCAAACCCGTTTAGTAATGCAAGACCGCGTGCCGGCATCGCGTATCCTCAAGGTTTGGAACACGGCGGAAAAAGGCAGTGTGGAAGGCGAATACTTGTCGCTACTGAGCGATGTGCTCGCCGGTGGCAAGAACTCACGCCTTTACCAGCGCCTGGTGTATAAGGAACAACTGGCTTCAAGCGTCTTTGCTTTTAACTATCAACGTACCCTTGCCGGTCAGTTAATGATAGGCGCCGATGCCCTGGATAAAGCCAATATCGATAAGATTGAACAGATCATCGATGAAGAGGTAGCCCGTATTATCGCTGAGGGCCCAACGGCCGCAGAGCTAAGCCGCATTAAATTTGCCAATGCCGCTGGCTGGGTAAAGAATGTGGAAGGCGTGGGTGGCTTTGGCGGTAAGTCAGATGTATTAGCGTCCGGCGCCGTTTATCATAAAGACCCTACCTATTATAAAGAGGCCTTTGCCATTACCGCCAATGCAACACCGAGCGATATCCAAATGGTGGCAAGCAAATGGTTAAGCAGCGGTGACTTTGTGCTGACCGTTCACCCCTTTGCCGAGCTGAGCGCCAGCGAGCAAGGTGTGGATCGCAGCACAGGTGTACCAAGCGCCGGCGACGTCCCTGCCCTTGATTTGCCAAGCGTTGACACCTTTACCCTAAGCAATGGCTTAGAAGTGGTACTGGCTAAACGCAGCGACACCCCGGTTATCAACATACGTTTAGACTTTGCCGGCGGTACCGCAACCGACGCCAATGATAAGCCTGGCGTTGCCAACTTTGCCGCCAACATGCTTGATGAAGGCGCAGGCTCGCGCGATGCACTGCAACTGGCTGCCGAGCTCGAATCTTTAGGTGCGTCTATCTCGGCCAATGCCGGATTGGATAAAACCTCAGTGATGATGTCGGCCATGACCACCAACTGGCAGCCAAGCCTGGCGCTGTTTGCCGATGTGCTGCAAAAGCCTCGCTTCGCCGATAGCGACATTGAGCGTGTACGCAAACTCTTGCTGCAAGGCATTAAGCAGGAAAAAGCAAGCCCAAGCTCCAATGCCCTGCGCGTTTTACCGCCGCTGCTATACGGCGAAAACCACCCTTACGGTAAGCCGCTAACCGGCTCAGGCACGGAGCAATCGGTAGCGCAAATCAGTCGTGATGACTTATTAGCCTTTACTTCGACCTGGTTACGTCCGGATCTGGGCCGTTTAGTCGTGGTTGGTGATATCGATCGGGCCGAGCTACAAACATCCTTGGAAACGGCTTTGGCAAGCTGGGAAAAACCACAAACAGCGGCACCGAAACTTGATATCGCCGATGTGGCCATTCCTGAAAAAGCACGGGTCTTTGTATTGAACAAGCCTGAGTCGCCGCAATCCTTGATCATCTCTGGCCTATTGGGTCCAAACAGCCAATCATTAAGTGCTCAGGATGAAGTAACCCTGGATATGATGAACACCATCATAGGCGGCAGCTTCACCTCGCGCATGAATATGAACCTGCGTGAAGACAAGGGTTGGTCGTATGGCGCACGCACCATTTTAATGGATACCAAGGCGCAAAGCCCCTTCTTCGTTTACGCCCCGGTACAAACCGATAAAACTAAAGAGTCAATTCAAGAGATCTTGAAAGAGCTTAACGCTTATATTGGCAATAAACCGGCAACCGATGAAGAGCTGGCCAAGGTGGTATCGAATAAAACCGCTAAACTACCTGGTCGTTATGAGAAGAAGTGGTCGCTGCTTAACTCGCTAGCGGATGCCTACAGCAAAGACCGTGACGTAAACTATCTGGAAAATTACGCCGAGCTGGTTCGCAAGCCAGATACAAACACCCTGGCCGCCGAGGCGAAGAAGGTAATTAAACCTGAGCAACTGACCTGGGTGATCGTCGGTGATGTCGCCAAGATCAAAGAGCAAATCGAAAGCTTGAACCTAGGTGAAGTAACTTACCTGGATTAAGCTCTGAGTTTAATCTTAAAAAAACTAAGCCCCTGCCTGTGCAGGGGCTTTTTTATGGGTCACTTATCTCGCTCTAAAAGTAGCTGCGGATTCCAGACTACCTACCACACATGACCATCGAGAACCTGAAAATAGCCAGCGTAACCACCCCAGAAAGGCTCGGTAGCTGCTGTTACAATATTGGCACCAGCCTATTCAGCTTGCGATATTACTTCATCAACTTCAGACCGGGACATTGCATTCTGGCCGACTGAAAACTCATGATCGCCGGGGCTCATCAAGGGCATGCCTGTATCATGTGCAACACTGCGTCTTAGCCAAAGCGTCAATTTAATACCCATTCTGTTTGCGACTATAGCTGGTTTGGCGGCTGCAACAATGGCCAGTAAGTAAACTTCTGAGGCTGGATTCTTCCCTAGCCTTTGTGCACCTCTTGCTGATCTTCCCCTGAAACTCTAAACACCTTGATAGAGACGATTTCCCCCTGCCAATATTCAAATGGCCCATCGGGCGTGTCCCATCGAACAGTTGCTCTTAGTGGGAGCCGCATACCTGCGATTTCTAGATACTCTTCAAATACCCCGACCCAAGGTTGGCGTCCGACACCCTCACGCACACGCGTCTCACTGCGCGAACACATGATATCGCCGTGAGCATCGAAGATCAGATCAACATAGGTCTGTTCATTAGCAAACCAAACACGAACTGTATCTTCCTCTAACTCTTTAAAGTTCAAAGTGGAATTTTCAAAAAAAGCATAGGGACACCATGGCAGCTCAGCCAGATAACGCTGAATCTCACCTTGATCTATGCTCGGGCCCTGTGCACTGGCTACTGGAATAACTCCCCAGAGCTTGACCCCTAACTTTCCTCGCTGGCTCTGGTACGCATCTAACACTTTGACCCAAAGAAATGGAGCGAGCTTTACGCGTGCCGTCCACTCGAACTCCACGGCTTTCGCCGAAATAACTTGGGTGGCCTGAAACGGAGCCCAGGGCTTTTCCGGCCCCAATCTCATCCGCCCCTTTTGCGTAAGCTGCACAGCAAGCACACCAGCGGACTCGCCGGTAGTGTTTCTACGGGCGAATTTTAAAACTTGTTCTGGAAGCTGAAATTGAGTCATGGGGGCCAAACGCTCTTTTAAAGGGCAAGCAAAGCTTGCCACCTAGCTTAGGCTACACCTAAACCTTTGCCCCCTAAACATGAAAAATCAAGAATGGATGAAAATGCAGGGCGCTGCGAATCACATTTAAACGCCCTGACATAATTAGCTTTTAGCCATATAACTTGGATTACCAGCTAAAAAGCTAGTATCATCAAAGCTTGGTTTCCCGCATCTTAGCGCACAGTCTAACCTTGCTAAGCGCTGAAATTCAGCAGTAAGAAACAACTTTATATGACAATGAAGGTCTTGAGATTCATGTCTAAATACTGCAACCAAAGTCTCCGGGCTTCCAGCGTCTTCATACACCTGGGCTAGGCGACATTGATATGCGCTTAATATCGGTTGTGATAACAGCGCATCACCCAGGTTCACAACCAGCCACTCACATTTTGCAGTCATAATATACTGCCCAGTATTACCCTAAGCAGAAAAGTCATAACTGGCTAATATGTTAAGCGAAGTAAAATAAAGCGAAGGATTGTTCGTTATTGAATGGCCTTGTTATGTTTCTCGGCGAATTCTTGCAAAAGCACTGAGTATGCTGATTGCTTCTCAATGGTTTCACCATTTTCAATAACTTGGTAAGTATCATAAAGCCCGCCATGTGCATTTAGATAATCAATAACTTCAAGGTAAAAAGACTCTATAAGCTCCTTATCTCTGCTGTTTGTTGGTAGTTCAAGTTGAATTCCAACTATAGCAACCTTTGCAAATAAGTTACTTCGTAACGTACTTATAGCGCCATCGGTATCTTTTTCCTGTTCAAGTTTTTTTAAGGCATAAAGAAAAAAACGGCCATTATCCACATGCTCTTTCGTATATGACGCACCATTCATTTGAAATGTCATTACAGCCCCACTAAATAGGCCTGCTACAAAAACTAAAATAACAAAGAGACCAATGCCAACCCAGGTTGCAAATTTAGACTTCATCGAATTTTCCTTAAAATAGAAGACTGACAATAAACACCATACAATGCTTGATTAAAATTTTTCAAGCATAAATAAAACAAACAATTATTCCACCGCATCCAAAATTTAAATCTTCTGTGCCGATTACAAGCCATTTTTGATCATTTCTTTTATCTTCTTGGCTTTCACGAAATGATCTAATTTATGCGTTTGTATCCACCAAGTTGCCGCTTCCATAAGCTCCTCAGGGTTATCATTCTTATTCTTAAAAAATGCGTAAAAGGACAATCCAACTTGGTCACCTTTCGAAGCGATTTTCTTATCACAGATCTCAATTATTCTAGCTCTTAATTCTTGCCTCATTGAGTAAAATACAAACCTCTAAATCTGAAAGAAAAGCAACATCAGCCTAACACGCCGCATGTTGATTCATTTGCACACCTTGTTAGTTTTGAGCGTCCAAAGCTCGTTTTAAAGCTTCAGCATTTTTGCAGCCAATATAAACATATTTGCCATTACGCAGCTTTAACTTTAACGCCCTTCCTACCGATGCATTATACAACCAGCCATCACTCAGCATTCTGATACCTATACCTTGATACCACTTACTGTGATAAAGCGAGGCTTCCACAATGTCTGCCACAGCCAATTTTTTACGCCAAAAGCCAAACCCGAAATACCAGCTCAATACCTTACCCTTGAGTTCAATTGTCATTGAATAGAACAGAAGAGCAATCAAGCCGTTTATAGATAACGCAACTAATGTTCCGTAATTATTGCCGGAAACAAAAACGATATAAACACTGACTATAATTAAGATAATCAGCAATACCTTATTAAACTCCCTGCTATAGAACATAAATAACATTCCTCGATAGATCTAACACCGTAATAAACGGCGAAAATAGCAGGCTGTAATTAGCGACGAAGGAGCGCAAGCCATGCGTTTTGCGTCCATATCATTATTGACTTGTTATATGAATTTAAACCCAAAATACTATGAAAGTGCTGCGACAAATAAGACCACAAAAAACAAAATTACACATATAGCTAGAATATTTCCGATGATTGCCAGCGGCTTTGGCAATTTTGTAAATGAACCCCCTGCCAGAAAATATCTTTTGGGATTGGAATTGACTAATCCAACCAGCTCATCTTTTTGGTGTTTATCAAGCTGAGAGAAATCTTTATTAACTTTTCGCGAATGACGAACCGCTTTTAATAAGATAAAACCAACGATTATTACGATGACGATTTCAATCATACTCAAGATTCATATAACGCTTTGCTCATTGGCTGCCGCAGCGCAGCGTAGGCAATCCCGTGAAGGCCACGCTTTTTTGTGGCCGAAACGAAATTTAGCAATTTGTTATATGTTTTTGCATTTGCTTTGTTCATGGTTGCCACTTGCTTTTAGGTGAACGTCTTTAACCGAGGGGTTGGCATTTGCAAGTGCTACATAAACCTCAGTAACCATAACTGGGCCGGCACAATAATCAATGTCTAACGTTACCAATGAAAACCTTAGTTGTTTCAGCTTGCCTTCTAATTCTGCTGAGTTCAGCTCTTCATCCGAGCTGTTGATTGAATAGCTGGTTTCCTTTACAAAAATCGTGACTGACTCATCGGCAAGTACTTTGCCACTGATTACCAAAAGAAACACTAAAACCAGAATGTAACGCATAAATCCTCCAAAACGTTGGTCTTCCCCATCAAAAGTAAACCCAAAATGCCAAGCGTTGGGAATCAGCCTTAAACGCTTTGTTAGCAATCAAACTTTAATACCATTGGAATATCAACCATTCCTTGCTGATTTCTGATGCCTTCTGTTCGTTTAAAACCAAAACGCAAATATACGTTTTCCGCATTTACCGCAGAGTTGACTGTAAAGGCACCGCTATTCCCGTTTTTTATTGCTTTTTCTTTAATCGTTTCCCACAGTTTTCGGGAAAGTCCGTTACCTTGAAAATTATCGTCTACGAATAGATGATACAAATGTGAGTTGTCTCGAACCCCCGCCACACCAACCACTTCATTATTCTCGGTTACCGCGACAACATAGTCATAGTTTGTAGACAGATATTTTTCGATATTTTCCTTTGACATTGAATCAAGCAAAATACTGTGTACAGACACATCACAAGTTGGGCAAACATATTTGTTTGTTAAGGGTAAAATCAATTCACTGATTGACTTCGCATCACTGATTTCTGCTTTTCTGATATTGATGCTCATTATTTATCCTGATTGCTAACGCCCAGCACACGGGCGGCTGAAATGAAGCGAAGCGTAATGTAAGCCGTCCGGCCCGGCGCTTTTTGCCGGGCTAACGTGCTGCTGCTTGTTAGGCATTTACCCTCCGAGCCTTGCCGCCATATTGTGCAATGGTGAATATGCAATAAAAAGCACTACACAAAACACCACAAGTAGCGCACCCGATTTTTTACTTTGCACCGAGCCTTTTATGAATAGCGCGACCGCAAGAATAACTGAGGCCGCCATAAGTAAAAGAAAGAGGCAGCCTAGCAAAAACTCGATAATGTCTGAGATTCCGTACGGCGCATCTGGCTCTATATACATGCCTGCATAAATATAAGCACGAAAGTAAAGCATGAACACAAACAACAAAAATGTAAGCGCTCCAAGCCATATGCTTGATTTCGTACCTTTGCTCAGGATCATAGATGCCTAACAGCTTATTAGTGCGAATTCCCGGTTAAGGAAGTTATCCACAGCAAGGGTAACTCTCACTAATAAAGATTTTATTTAATAATAACACCAAGTTATCAGGTGTTTTTCTCACACGCAATCAAGAAGTAAGCCATAAAAAACGTGCCTTCATTTATTCGAGCCTTCACTGGCTCGCTATGCAATTTATTTTTTAATACATATCAGATACCTATATTTCATTGGCACATAAACGAGCCATTTTTTCATTACATAACGTGCCAAAACAAGCACCTCCTAACTCACAGGGATCGCCCATTCCCGTTAAGATTCGCGCTTTCGATCTCGGCTTGATATGTAATTATTACTGCGGCCTTAATTCAGCGCCTATTTTCACTGCGCGCTCGATCCCTGTGCTGAGAAGTTTTATTATTGGCGTACAGTAAACTAAAGAGCCCGAGCATTATGGCCCACCCAGCTTGTTTAAATTGTAATTCCCCCTATGTGTACCAAGATCAAAATCAGCTTATTTGCCCCGAGTGTGGCTATGAGTGGGACCCGGCTCAACTGGCCGAAGAAGAGCTTATCACCGCCAAGGATGCCAACGGCACCGAACTGAATGCCGGCGACAAGGTGACGCTGGCTAAAGACCTTAAGGTCAAAGGTAGCTCCATGATTATGAAAATAGGCACCAAGGCGCAGATCCGCAGCATCAAAGACAGCAAAGACCACGAACTGGATTGTAAGGTTGATGGCGTCGGCGAAATGATGATCACCGCCAAGTTTGTTAAAAAAGCCTAATCAAGGTTAATCATCGCCTCTTTGCGGCTGGCCTTTCCTGCCAGCCTTTAACACCCCCCCTAGTCTTCTTTTTACATTAGCGGTCAATAGGTAAGCTGTTGATTGCGAACTTTTAATTGCATCTGACATAAATAAAGACGTTCAAAAAAGCAAAAAAGCAGTACTAAATTACTAATTTATTTGTTGCTGTTTTGTAAACTTTAACTAACCTAAATCTGGTACTAAAGGTCAATTGGAATTGGGTCGTATCTTTTTGCCCTCATAAACTCTTCCCTTTATTAATATAGGTTCGACAATGAACAGACAGATCACAACAACAACCAGCGCAGTTGCTCTTGCCATTAGTTCCGCGCTAAGCTTTTCGACCCTTGCCAACGACTTAACTATGGCGCCAAATCAACCCTCGAAATTAAATACGCAGCTAAACGTACAGCAAAAAGCAATTCAAACTAATACTGAGCGCCGTATATATATCGTTGAACTTGAATCCGCACCCGTGGCCACCTATGAGGGTGGCGTTAAGGGCCTAGCACCAACCAGTAATAAAATTACCGGGGCAAAGAAACTCAATACTCAAAGCAAGCCGTCACAGGCCTATAGAAAATTTTTAAAAGAGCAACAACGCCAGCTATTAGACAGCACCAAGATGAATAATCGCGTCAAATACGATTATCAATGGGTGTTTAACGGCATGGCGCTGGAGATGAGCGCTGCCGAGGCTAAACGCATGGCCAGTATGCCGGGTGTTAAAAGCATTGCCCTGGAACGCCATGAAACCCTAAATACCGATTCTGGACCACAGTGGATTAATGCCGATGTTATTTGGGGCAATTCACCGAGCAATGTGCCCCATTCTCAAGGCGAAGGCATAGTGGTGGCTGTGCTTGATACCGGTATTAATGCGGATCACCCTTCATTTGCAGCAACAACCTCTGACGGCTATCAACATATCAATCCTTTGGGCTCTGGTAACTATGTTCCCGGCAGCTATTGCGATATTGCCGATGCCAGTTTTTGTAACGACAAGCTTATTGGCGCCTGGTCGTTCGTCCCCTTTGACGCTAACTATCCATCGCCAGAGGACAGTGACGGGCACGGCTCACACACCGCCAGTACGGTAGCGGGAAATCACCTGAGTGCTGAAATATACGCACCGACAACAAGCATGACGCGCGCTATCTCAGGTGTTGCACCTAGGGCTAATATAATCGCCTACGATGTGTGTATCGAAACCTGCCCAGGCTCTGCGCTATTGGCCGCTGTAGAGCAAGTTGTAATTGATGCCTCCAACTTACCCAATGGGATTCACTCGCTTAATTACTCCATCTCTGGTGGCAGCAATCCCTACAATGACTCCGTTGCCCTGGGCTTTCTTAATGCCACTGCCGCCGGTATTTATGTCGCTACCTCTGCCGGTAATGGCGGGCCCGGCGCATCAACGAATGGCCACAATGCGCCCTGGGTAGGCACTACGGGCGCCAGTACACACACCCGCGTACTGGCCAATAGCCTAATCGATATGAGTTCGGATACCGACGGCCTCGCCGATATACATAGTGTTGGATTCACTTCTGGCTATGGCCCTGCACCCATTGTCTATGCGGGTGACTACCCGACCAATAACGGCTCCAGCAATGACACCCAGCCCGCTCAGTGTCTAGAGCCTTTCCCTGCTGGACACTTTGACGGTCAAATCGTGATCTGTGACCGCGGCGCCATCGCCCGGGTGGCTAAAGGTGCCAATGTTGCCGCCGGTGGTGCTGGTGGCCTGGTGTTGGCTAATTTAGCTGCGCAGGGTGAGTCGGTCTCCGCGGATGCTCACTTTATTCCAGGTATTCATGTTGGCGCCAGTGACGGCGATACCCTCAAGGCTTGGGTTGCCTCGGTAACTAACCCGGTCGCGTCAATCAGTGGCTTCAGCGCCCAAGATGATGCGCAAAGCGCAGATATCATGGCTGACTTTAGCTCTCGCGGCCCAAATAATCGACTTGATATAATAAAACCTGACATAACAGCACCTGGCGTCAGCATCTTGGCGGCGGTAAATACCAATGATCCGAGTGCCCCCGCAGAATTTGGCTTCCTCAGTGGCACATCCATGTCTTCCCCCCACCATGCTGGGGCTGCGGCTATTTTATCGGCGGCGCGTCCCGACTGGAGCCCTTATATGATTCGCTCGGCATTGATGATGACCAGTGACAATTCAATGGTGCGCAAGGAAGATGGTGTAACCCCGGCGGACGCCTTTGATATGGGCGCCGGGCGTATTGATTTATCTCGTGCCGCCGAAGCCGACCTAGTACTGGATGAATCACCGTTAAACTTCTTTGCCGCCAACCCGGATACGGGTGGCGACCCAAAAACCTTAAATATCGCCAGCATGCAAGACAGCCAGTGTCTGGTCACTTGTAGTTGGACTCGCACCTTTACCAATGTCACCGCGAACACGGTTCATATGGACTTAACGACACAAAGTCATGGCGACGCCTCTTTTTCGGTTAGTCCCTCTCACCTCAAAGTAAAGGCCGGTGAAACTGCCACTGTGACAGTCACCGCAGACACTCGCTTTGCTAACGGCTGGCAGTTTGGTCAGGTCAACCTTAACCGAGATGGCGATGGCCCGGATCTGCACCTGCCCATCGCCGTAAAAGCCATAGATACCACAGCAGCTGGCGTCCTAAGTAAAACCGTAAGCCAACCACAGGCACAGATAGGCGACACCCTTAACTATGTTATCCAGATAAACAATGGCCCATACACAGACGTTATTAACCTCAGTGACCATATTCCGGAGGAACTCGAAGTGGTTCCGGGCTCGGAATCGGCTGTGATAGATGGTGGCAGCACCCTGACCCCATTTACCATAGAGGGCAATCATGCGAGTTGGAGCGGCACACTCAATACCAGTGGGCTAGCCGTCAATGCCTCGCCCGCCCCATTCGGCTATGTTTCTTTGGCTAGCCTGGGCGTTAGCGCCTTTGGTTGTCCAAGCAACTGCGATGATGGTGGCACAGCCTTGAATGTACCTAGCTTTACCTACAATGGTGAGCAGTACAGTTCGGTGATCTGGTCGGTCAACGGTACCTTGGAAGCAGGTGCAGCCAGCATGCGGGTGGCTCCTGCCCTCAATGCAAACATGCCAAACAATGCTTTGCCCAATAATCTGTTAGCGCCCTTATGGATGGATCTGAATATGGGTGTCAATGGTGACGGTGCCGAATGGCGCGTTGCCGTCCTCAGTGCCGGCTCTGACCAATACACAGTCTACGAATGGGACAATGTGCCTAAGTTTGGCGACGCCGCCAACCGCTATAGCTTCCAAATTTGGGTACTCAATGGCCCTACTCAAGGTATTTGGTTCGCCTATGCGCAACTGGGAGATCTGAGTACGGCGACGGTCGGGGCTGAAAACAACAACGGCACACTAGGCAGTAGCTACTGGTATAATGGCACTGGCACCGCACCTGCAGTAGGCACGGATTTAAGCGTAGAGTCCGTAATCGGTGGTACGGCGACCTTTAGCTTTGATGCCAACGTTAAAAACTGTACAGACGGTTTTGCTAATATCGTTGAGGTTAATCACGATACCAAGCAAGATAAAGCGATGGCAGCGACCAGCTGCAACTGAATCTAGCATACTTGCTATTACACAAACGCCACTGCCTATTACGCAGTGGCGTTTTTATATGCCTAGATAGGCATTGAGCAAGCTGTTCGCTGTTGTTAACTCTATCGGCAAAACGCATTGCAGACCGCATTGCAGACAACTTAGTCCCCTACCTAGACTGGCTGGGAGAGCATCAAGTAGGGATAAAAAAAGGAAGCACTTAGGCTTCCTTTTTAACTGAATTTGCTTGGCAAATTAGAATGACAAGTTATCGAGGATCTCGTCATCAACCAGGTTTGCCAGGGTTACCTTAAGCTTAGGCGTACGGCCATTTCACGTTTAATCGCGAAGTTGGCTTCTTCGTTACGGGCCCAGCTACGGCGCGCAATACCATTGTTTACATCGAACAACAGCATGGATTTCAAGCGACGCTCGGCACCTTCGCTGCCATCAAGCAGCATACCGAAACCACCGTTGGTTACTTCGCCCCAACCTACACCGCCACCATTGTGGATAGAGACCCAGGTTGCGCCACGGAAACTGTCGCCGATCACATTGTGAATCGCCATGTCCGCGGTAAACCGGCTGCCATCATAGATGTTTGACGTTTCACGGAACGGTGAGTCGGTGCCGCTCACGTCATGGTGGTCACGACCTAGTACGACCGGGCCAATTTCACCGCGATTAATGGCATCGTTAAAGGCTTTGGCGATTTCCATACGACCTTGGGCGTCGGCGTAAAGAATACGCGCTTGTGAACCCACAACCAGCTTGTTTTGCTTGGCGTCTTTGATCCAGGTGATGTTGTCCTGCATCTGCTGCTGAATTTCTTCCGGCGACTCGGCCATGATCTTGTTCAGTACTTCTGCGGCGATGGCATCGGTTTTATCCAGATCTTCTGGCTTGCCTGAGGCACATACCCAACGGAATGGACCAAAGCCATAGTCAAAACACATAGGACCAAGAATATCCTGCACGTACGACGGATATTTAAAGTCGATGCCGTTCTCTGCCATCACATCGCCGCCGGCGCGTGAAGCTTCAAGTAAGAAGGCATTACCATAGTCAAAGAAATAAGTGCCACGGGCCGTGTGCTTGTTTACCGCATCGGCATGACGCTTCAAGGTCTCTTGTACCTTAACTTTGAATACTTCTGGCTCTTCACGGATCAATCGGTTTGACTCTTCAAACGAAATATCAACCGGGTAATAACCACCCGACCAAGGGTTGTGCAGTGACGTTTGGTCTGAACCCAGGTGAACAAAAATGTCCTCCTCGTAGAAGCTTTCCCACACATCTACAATGTTACCCACGTAGGCGATAGACACCACTTCTTCATTGGCTTGCGCCTCGCGTACACGCTTGATCAAGGCATCCATGTTGTCGATCAGCTCGTCAACCCAACCCTGCTGGTGGCGCTTAATAGCGGCCTTGGCGTTCACTTCGGCACACACGGTAATACAGTTGGCGATGTTACCGGCTTTAGGCTGCGCACCACTCATGCCGCCCAGACCGGCGGTTAGGAAGATCTTACCTTGCGGGCTCTCACCTTTCTCAAGCACCTTACGGAAGGCGTTCATTACCGTAATGGTGGTGCCGTGTACGATACCCTGTGGGCCAATATACATGAACGAACCGGCGGTCATTTGCCCGTACTGAGTCACACCCAGGGCATTGAACTTCTCCCAGTCATCCGGCTTGGAGTAGTTCGGGATCATCATACCGTTAGTCACCACTACGCGCGGTGCATCTTCTGATGAAGGAAACAGTCCCATTGGGTGACCCGAGTAAATGTGCAAGGTTTGGTCTTTTTCCATCTCGCTCAGATACTTCATGGTTAACAAGTACTGCGCCCAGTTTTGGAATACCGCACCGTTACCACCGTAAGTGATCAACTCCTCAGGGTGCTGAGCAACGGCTGGGTCAAGGTTGTTATCAACCATCAACATAATCGCAGCAGCCTGCTCGCATTTCGCCGGGTAGTCAGAGACCGAGCGCGCCTTCATGTCATAGCTAGGCTTAAAGCGGTACATGTAAATACGGCCAAATTGCTTCAGTTCCTCAGCAAATTCAGCGGCAAGCTCCTGGTGCCATTCTTTAGGGAAATAACGCAAGGCGTTACGTACCGCCAGTTGCTTTTCCTCTGGGCTAAGAATGTCTTTACGCTTTGGCGCGCGGTTTACACCGGCCGGATATGGTTTAGGCTCAGGTAAAACACTAGGGATACCTTGCTTGATTTGTTCTTGAAAATTCATTGTTGTTTCCATAGCTAAAAGGCCTCCTTAGTTCACGCTAAACGCTTGTGCTTTTACTAGTGCGATCATGGCATCGATATCCGGCTTAAGTAGACGGTCTTCTTCAAGCTTGGCTACCTTCTCGCGAATAATGGCGAAGTTTTCTTCGATGATGTCAGAACACTTGTTCGGACGACGGAATTCAATGGCCTGCGCCGCATACATCAATTCGATAGCAAAGATCTTTTCCAGGTTGCCCAGGATTTGATTCAGTTTTCGACCTGAGATGCTGCCCATGGATACGTGATCTTCCTGACCCATAGAGGTAGGTACGCTGTCCGCCGATGGTGGGAAGCACAGTGATTTGTTCTCTGTTACCAGGGCCGCAGTGGCATACTGAGGGATCATCATGCCCGAGTTAAGGCCACCTGAAGTGGTCAATAAACGCGGCAGACCGTGCAGGCCTTCAAGCATTAGGTAACAACGGCGGTCGGAGATATTGCCAAGCTCGGCAGCAGCAATCGACGCATAATCCAATACCATGGCCAGAGGCTGACCGTGGAAGCTACCGCCAGAAATCGCTTCTTCTGCGCTGATCACGATTGGGTTATCGGTCACCGAGTTCATCTCGATTTCTACCAGCTCTTTAAGGTGGTTAAAGGCGTTACGTGATGCGCCGTGTACCTGCGGGATACAACGCAGCGAGTAAGGGTCTTGTACGCGATCGCAGTCAGTGTGTGCAGCCATGTTTTGTGAGCCGTTGAAGAACATACGCATACGCTTAGCGACTTCGATGTTGCCTTCAAACGGACGAGTTGCATGCAGCTCTTCTCTAAAGGGTGAGCCACTGCCCTGCATGCCTTCGATGCTCATAGCACCGGCTAAATCTGCTAGATCAAGGAGGTAACGCATCTTGGTCAGCGCCGTGATACCGTGTGACAGAATAAACTGGGTACCATTGATAAGAGCCAGACCTTCTTTGGCGTGCAGCTCAAGCGGCGCTAGGCCATTGGCTTCAAGTAAATGGGCCGCAGCTACGGGTTTGCCGTCTTGCCAGAATTCACCTTCGCCAATAAGTGGCAAGAATAAGTGTGAAAGCGGTGCCAGGTCACCCGATGCACCGACCGAGCCTTGCTCTGGTACCACGGGTATAAGATCTAGCTCTAGGAAGGCCAACATGCGTTCAACCACTTCCAGGCGAATACCCGAAAAGCCCTGGCTTAGGGCATGTACCTTAGTGATCAGCATCAATTTTGAAATTGATTTAGCGATAGGCTCACCCACACCTACGGCATGAGTGATCAAAAGGTTCTTTTGTAAAAGATGGGTTTCTTCTGGTGAGATTTGCGTATCGCACAAAGGGCCAAAGCCGGTGTTGATACCGTAAACGGCCTTATCTGAAGCGGCCATCACGTCGACATTCTGACGGCTTTTATTAATTTTATCTAAGGCTTCCTGGCAAAGCTCGGCTTTAATGCTGCCATCATTGATGCCGTTAACAATATCAAGATTTAGCTGGTCTACACCATATCTAAACGTCATCTTATTCTCCTAACTTGTTGTCTGTACGAAGCAATACTTGCTTAATTAAACCATGCTAACTTGCCAGAGATGTTTTATAAATACATAATATTCGTAATTCATTCCGGTTTTATCGAACTAAACTTATCTAATTAAACATCCATCTCGAATTAAGGGGATCAAGTGCAAGTCCATGATGTAGACCTACGCTTACTGCGTATCTTTGTGGCCATAGTTGAGTGTGGCGGATTGGCGGCGGCGGAATCGCGCCTGAGCATAGGCCGCTCCACCATAAGTTCACATTTATCGGACTTAGAGGTACGCCTGGGCATTAAACTCTGTAAACGCGGGCGCAGCGGTTTCGAGCTTACCGAGCCCGGGCGCATCACCTATCAGGCCTCTTTGGAGCTGTTACAGCAATGCGAGGCCTTTGCCAGCACGGTCGCGACCTCAAAAAATGAATTATCCGGTCGGGTTAGTCTGGCGATCATAGATACCCTGGTCAGCGACCCCCGTTGCGCCGTTGCACATGTTATTGCCGAGCTTAAGGAGCGAGGCAGCAACGTTCAGTTCGATATTAATGTGTGTGAGGCGCGGGAAGTTGAAACCTCTGTAGTCAATGGCCGGGCGCTGGTGGGCATAGGCGTCAGTCGCCATCATTTAAGGGGCCTTGATTATTACCCGCTTCATGATGAAACCAACTACTTGTATTGTGCGGCGGGCCATCCCCTGTTCGACTGTGACCCCTCCGCCGTGAGTGATCTGTTAGCCGATGCGGAAGTGATCACCAGTAACTATATGCGTGATCGGGAAAGCCGCAACGATGGTTTAAATTATCAAAACAGTGCCCTCGCCTACCATGATGAAGGCATCGCCCATTTAATTTTATCCGGGAAGTTTATCGGCTATCTGCCCGAGCATTATGCCCGGCATTGGGTTGATAAGGGGGTGTTTAAAGCCATCGAGCCCGAAGTGTATCGCTACACCATACCGGTAGTTTTGATCACTTCTAAAAATAACTCAGCCTCGCCACTGGCGCAGGCATTGATAGAAGAAATGAAGCGCTGCCACCTGTAGGTCGGGATTTTATCCCGACAAAAAACACATATTCTCATTTTGTCGGCCTGAAGGCCGACCTACAAATCGACCTACAAAAAACCCGCCAGAAGGCGGGTTTTTCTTAAGCGTTATGCGAGATTACCAACCGGTTTTCTCTTTAAGCGCTTTACCGATATCAGCAAGTGAACGTACAGTTTGTACGCCAGCTGCTTCAAGGGCTGCGAACTTCTCGTCAGCAGTACCTTTACCACCGGCGATGATGGCACCAGCGTGGCCCATACGCTTACCCGGAGGAGCAGTAACACCAGCGATGTAAGATACTACAGGCTTAGTGACGTTTTCTTTGATGTACGCCGCCGCTTCTTCTTCAGCAGTACCGCCGATCTCACCGATCATTACGATAGCTTCAGTTTGCGGATCTTTCTCGAACATCTCTAGTACGTCGATGAAGTTAGTACCAGGAATTGGGTCACCACCGATACCTACACAGGTAGACTGACCGAAGCCAGCGTCAGTAGTTTGCTTAACCGCTTCGTAAGTAAGAGTACCAGAACGAGATACGATACCTACTTTACCAGGCTTGTGGATGTGACCAGGCATGATACCGATCTTAGTTTCACCCGGAGTGATAACACCTGGGCAGTTAGGACCGATCATGCGAACGCCAGTTTGGTCAAGCTTAACTTTAACGTCAACCATGTCTAGCGTTGGGATACCTTCAGTGATACAAACGATAAGCTCGATGCCAGCATCGATAGCTTCAAGGATTGCATCTTTACAGAAAGGTGCTGGTACGTAGATTACTGATGCAGTTGCGCCAGTTGCTTCTACTGCGTCACGTACTGTGTTGAACACAGGTAGACCAAGGTGAGTTTGACCGCCTTTACCAGGTGATACACCACCTACCATCTGCGTGCCGTACTCAAGTGCTTGCTCAGAGTGGAAAGTACCCTGACCACCAGTGAAACCTTGGCAGATTACTTTAGTGTCTTTATTAATTAGTACAGACATTATTTGCCCTCCGCAGCAGCAACAACTTTTTCAGCAGCGTCTGTTAGAGATTCTGCAGCAATGATGTCTAGACCTGAGTTCGCAAGAACGTCACGACCTAGTTCAGCATTAGTACCTTCAAGACGTACAACTACAGGAACGTTTACGCCAACTTCTTTAACTGCACCTATGATGCCTTCTGCGATCATGTCACAACGTACAATACCGCCGAAGATGTTAACTAGAACAGCTTTAACGTTGTCGTCAGAAAGGATGATCTTAAACGCTTCAGCTACACGCTCTTTAGTCGCGCCGCCACCAACGTCTAGGAAGTTAGCTGGCTTACCGCCGTGTAGGTTTACGATGTCCATAGTACCCATTGCTAGGCCTGCACCGTTAACCATACAACCTACGTTACCGTCTAGTGCAACATAGTTAAGTTCCCACTGTGCAGCGTGAGCTTCACGCTCGTCTTCTTGCGAAGGATCGTGCATAGCGCGGATTTTAGGCTGACGGTACAACGCGTTACCATCAACACCGATTTTACCGTCTAGACAGTGAAGGTTACCTTCTTCTGTGATTACTAGAGGGTTGATTTCAAGTAGAGCGAAATCGAAATCGTTGAACATGTTCGCAAGACCCATGAAGATCTTAACGAATTGCTTCATTTGTGTTGGGTTAAGACCCAATTTGAAGCCTAGTTCACGAGCTTGGTAAGCTTGAGGACCAACTAGAGGATCGATCTCAGCTTTGTGAATTAGTTCAGGCGTTTCTTCTGCAACTTGTTCGATTTCAACACCGCCTTCGGTTGACGCCATGAAAACAACTTTACGTGAAGCGCGGTCGACAACAGCACCAAGGTAGAGTTCGTTAGCAATGTCTGTGCAGCTTTCTACAAGGATCTTAGCAACTGGCTGACCGTTTTCGTCAGTTTGATAAGTTACTAGGTTTTTACCTAACCAGTTTTGAGCGAAATCTTTGATCTCTTGTTTGCTGTCAGCAAGTTTTACACCGCCCGCTTTACCGCGGCCACCGGCGTGAACCTGACATTTAACAACCCATTTGTCACCGCCGATTTTATCGGCAGCTTCAGCAGCTTCTTGAGGCGTGTCACATGCGTAGCCTTCAGAAACTGGTAAACCATATTCGGCAAAAAGTTGTTTTGCCTGATACTCATGCAAATTCATGATGCTTTATCCAATTTTTTGTACTAAAAGAGCTGAATAAATATGCAATTTATTCAACCATCCCAAATTGCGCACCTAGTATAGTTCTCATGGCAATGCTTGAAAACCCTAGTACGACTAAAGGTGGCAAAAAAAAGCTGCGACAAGGGTCGCAGCTTAATTTATATGCAATTTTGACGCTTATACGTCTAATAGAAGACGTGTAGGATCTTCTAACATCTCTTTGATGGTTACCAAGAAGCCTACCGACTCTTTACCATCGATTTGACGGTGGTCATACGATAGTGCTAGGTACATCATAGGTAGGATCTCTACCTTACCGTTAACCGCCATAGGACGGTCTTGGATCTTGTGCATGCCTAGGATTGAAGACTGCGGCAAGTTGATGATAGGCGTAGAAAGGAGTGAACCGAATACACCACCGTTAGTGATGGTGAAGTTACCACCTGTCATATCTTCAACAGTTAGTTTGCCATCGCGGCCTTTGATCGCTAGATCTTTGATGCCTTTTTCGATTTCAGCAAGAGACAGCTTGTCACAGTCACGAAGAACCGGAGTCACTAGACCACGCGGAGTCGATACCGCGATGCTGATGTCGAAGTAGTTGTGGTAAACGATATCATCACCGTCGATTGACGCGTTTACTTCTGGGAAGCGCTTAAGTGCTTCAACAACTGCTTTCACGTAGAAAGACATGAAACCTAGACGGGTACCGTGACGCTTCTCGAATACTTCTTGGTATTGCTTACGAAGATCCATGATTGGCTTCATGTTTACTTCGTTGAAGGTAGTCAACATGGCTGTTGAGTTCTTCGCTTCAAGTAGACGATTAGCAATGGTCTTACGTAGACGTGTCATAGGAACACGCTTCTGCGTACGGTTGCCAACAGGAGCAGGCGCAGCAGCGGCTGTGCTCTCTTGCTTAGCAGGCGCGCTCTTGATGAAGGCATCAACGTCTTCTTTAGTTACGCGACCATTTTTGCCAGAACCCTTGATTTGCGAAGCATCCAGGCCTTTCTCAGCAATTAGGCGGCGTACAGAAGGCGTTAGCGCATCGGCAGCGCTGTCGTCACTTGACGCTTCAGCAGCAGGAGCTGCGGCGGCTGGTGCAGCACCGGCTGTGGCGCCAGCGATTAGCTTACCAATTACCTGTTCACCAAGTACTGTGTCGCCTTCGCCATGAATGTGCTCACCCATTACGCCATCTTCAGGTGCTACCACCTCAAGAACAACTTTGTCAGTTTCGATATCAACCAGGTTTTGGTCGCGGCTTACCGCTTCACCAGGTTGTACGTGCCATGTTGCGATTGTTGCATCAGCAACAGATTCTGGAAGTACAGGAACTTTAATATCCACTTCTTTACCTTCTTGTGCGCCAGCAGCAACTGGAGCGGCTTTGTCTTCAGATGGAGCTGGTGCAGCACCAGCGTCAGCGGCATCAGCTTCACCGATAATGGCAATTACCTGCTCGGCCAGCACTGTTGCGCCTTCTTGTTCTTTGATTTCAGTGATCACACCATCAGCAGGTGCAACAACTTCTAAAACAACCTTGTCGGTTTCGATGTCAACCAGGTTTTGATCGCGACTTACTTTGTCGCCAACACTCACGTGCCACGTTGCGACCGAAGCGTCAGCAACTGACTCAGGAAGAACAGGAACCTTGATTTCTGTGGTCATCTCTTATCCCTTATTTTTTAATGGTAAGCGCGTCAGCGACTAACGCTTGTTGTTCTTTAGTATGTACGGCCATATAACCACATGCAGGTGCTGCAGAGGCTTTACGACCTGCGTATGTTAGGTTGGCACCCTGTGGAATTGAATTCCAGAAGTGATGCTGCGAGCAATACCAAGCGCCTTGGTTTTGCGGCTCTTCCTGACACCATACAAAGTCTTTCACATGGCTGTAACGCTCAACAATGTTCGCCATTTCCTGATGCGGGAATGGGTATAATTGCTCAACGCGCACAATAGCAATATTGTCGATTTCCAGCTTACGACGCTCTTGCAGTAGTTCGTAGTAAACCTTACCGCTACAGAAAACCACACGCTCAACTTTCTTCGCATCAAGATCATCGATCTCGTCGATCATGTTGTGGAATACGCCTGCAGAAAGTTCTTCCAGAGACGATACCGCAAGCGGGTGACGTAGTAATGATTTCGGCGTCATTACGATAAGCGGACGACGAAGAGGACGTACCGCCTGACGACGTAGCATGGCGTAAACCTGTGCTGGAGTCGAAGGCACACATACCTGCATATTGTGGTCGGCACACAGCTGAAGGAAACGCTCAAGACGCGCCGAGCTGTGCTCTGGGCCCTGACCTTCATAGCCATGTGGTAGCAAACAAGTTAGACCACAAAGACGGCCCCACTTCTGCTCACCCGAACTTAGGAATTGGTCGAATACAACCTGAGCACCGTTGGCGAAGTCGCCGAATTGCGCTTCCCACATAACCAGTGACGTTGGCTCTGCCGTGGCATAACCGTATTCGAATGCCAGTACCGCTTCTTCAGAAAGCACTGAGTCGTATACTTCAAACTTACCTTGCGCTTCGCTGATATGCTGTAGCGGCAAGTAAGTAGAAGCGTCAGCTTGGTTGTGTACAACCGCGTGACGGTGGAAGAAGGTACCACGACCTGAATCCTGACCCGTTAGGCGGATGTCCGTGCCCTCTTCAACCATGGTTGCGTAAGCAAGCGTTTCCGCCATACCCCAGTCCAGTAACTTGTCACCGGCGGCCATGGCTTTACGGTCGTCGTAAATTTTCTTAACGCGAGACTGAGCCTTGTGGTTTTCAGGGTAAGACGCCACCTTGTTGCCAAGCTCTTTAAGCTTTTCAACAGATACGCTGGCATCGTATTGGGTATCCCAATCGTGACCTACGAACTTAGACCACTCTGAAGAGTGCTTGGTCTCTGGCTCAATTTCTTCAACCACACAGTGACCATCATCAAGACCACCGCGATAGGTATCGACCAGGTTCTTGATTTCTGCCTCAGTGAACAGGCCTTCAGAAATCAACTGCTGCGCATAGATTTCACGAGGAACCGCGTGCTTCTTGATCTTTTGATACATCAAAGGCTGAGTTGCATTTGGCTCGTCGGCTTCGTTGTGACCGTGACGACGGTAACATACCAGGTCGATAACCACATCGCGCTTAAACTGATTACGGAAATCAAGAGCGATTTGGGTAACCATGGCAACCGCTTCTGGGTCGTCCGAGTTGACGTGGAAAATCGGCGCCTGAACCATCTTAGCGATGTCGGTACAGTAGTCAGTAGAACGCACATCATCTTGGTTCGAGGTTGTAAAGCCAACTTGGTTGTTCACAACGATACGTACGCTACCACCTACCTTAAAGGCATTGGTTTGCGACATATTGAAGGTTTCTTGCACCACGCCCTGACCGGCGATCGCCGAGTCACCGTGAATGGTAATAGGCAGCGCTTTAGAGCCGCTTTCGCAACCAAGACGGTCTAGACGAGCACGCACCGAGCCCATAACTACCGGGTTTACGATTTCCAAGTGCGACGGGTTAAATGCAAGTGCCATATGGACACTGCCGCCAGCGGTTGCGAAATCAGACGAGTAACCCATGTGGTATTTCACGTCACCCGAGCCTAGCGTGTCATTGTGCTTACCGGCGAACTCATCGAACAGCGCCGATGGGTTTTTACCCAGTACGTTAACAAGCACGTTTAGACGACCACGGTGAGCCATACCGATAACCGCTTCCTGTTGACCGCTTTCACCAGCACGGTGAATAAGCTCTTTCAACATAGGTACCAGGGCGTCACCACCTTCCAGTGAGAAACGCTTGGCGCCTGGGAATTTAGCACCCAGGTACTTTTCTAGACCATCGGCGGCAATCAGACCTTTTAGAATACGCTTTTTAGTAGCGCTATCGAATTGCGGGCGAGCCTGCACCGATTCTAAACGCTGTTGTAACCAACGCTTTTCTTCGGTCGATGTGATGTGCATGTATTCAGCACCAATAGAACCACAATAAGTAGTCTTAAGTGCTTGATAAAGTTCACCCAGTTTCATCATTTCACCGCCGGCAGCGAATGAACCTACATAAAACTCAGTGTCGAAATCTTCTTTGGAAAGGCCGTGGAATTCTAAGTCTAAATCGCGTACGCGCTCACGCTGCCATAGACCCAAGGGGTCAAGGTTCGCGTTTTGATGACCACGGAAACGAAAAGCATTGATAAGTTGCAGAACTTTGATCTGTTTCGGGTCAGCTTGACCCCCTTCTGCAATAATTACTTCTCGGTGTTTATTTTTTGCCAGTTCGGCGAATTCGGCTCTAACTTGTGAATGTTTGGTTTCTACATCCACGCCTTCCACTTTTGGAAGTTGTTCGAACACTACACGCCATTCTTCTGGCACTGAAGTCACATCATCAAGATATGCTTCATAAAGCTCCTCAACATAAGCAACGTTGCCGCCGTATAGATGAGAAGACTCTAGCCATGCCTTCATCACACCATCGTGCATTTATAAGCCCTTTTATCTAGCGCAGATTTACATTGTCTAGCCTACTCAATAATTGAGTAAGTGATCGAAGAATGGCCAGACAGATGTCTAGCCATTCTTTGCGTTATTATGCCCTTAAACAGAACGATTAAGAAGCATTGATTTGATTTGACCAATCGCTTTAGTCGGATTCAAGCCTTTCGGGCACACGTTGACACAGTTCATGATATTGTGACAACGGAATACGCTAAATGCGTCGTCCAAATCGGCCAAGCGTTCTTCGGTTGCCGTATCACGGCTGTCCGCTAGGAAGCGGTATGCGTGTAGCAAGCCCGCAGGGCCAATAAATTTGTCTGGGTTCCACCAGAAACTCGGACAAGAAGTAGAACAACAGGCACACAAGATACACTCATATAGGCCATCAAGCTTATCACGCTCTTCAATTGACTGAAGGCGCTCGCCTGCTGCCGGTGTGTCGTTGATCAGGAACGGCTTCACTTTCTCGTATTGGGTATAGAACTGAGTCATATCAATAACGAGGTCGCGCACTACAGGTAGACCTGGAAGTGGACGAATGATCACCTTACCCTTGCCGTTTTTCTGCAACGCAGAAATAGGCGTGATACATGCAAGGCCGTTTTTGCCGTTCATGTTAACACCGTCAGAACCACATACACCTTCGCGGCAAGAACGACGGAATGCCAGGCTTGGGTCTTGTTCTTTTAACAGAATCAAGGCATCAAGCACCATCATATCGCGGCCTTCTTCCACCTCTAGGGTGTATTCCTGCATGCGCGGTGCGTTATCCACATCCGGATTGTAACGATAAACAGATAATTCTAAAGTTGCCATCGTCATCTCTCCTAGTAAGTACGAGCTTTAGGTGGGAACGCTTCACGCAATTTAGGCGCGTAGTTAACGTCACGTTTTGACATCTGCTCAGTCTCAGGGTTGTAGATACTGTGACATAGCCAGTTGTCATCATCACGCTCTGGGAAGTCGAAGCGTGAGTGTGCACCACGACTCTCAGTACGGAAGTTAGCTGCAACTGCCGTTGAGTACGCGGTTTCCATAAGGTTGTCTAGTTCTAGACACTCAATACGCTGGGTATTGAAGTCGCTTGATTTATCATCAAGACGGGCGAACTGTAGACGCTCACGGATTTCTTTAAGTTCTTTAAGACCCGTTGCCATGGCATCGCCTTCACGGAATACCGAGAAGTTAAGCTGCATACACTGCTGTAGATCTTTCTTAATTTGAACTGGGTCTTCACCTTGACCAGGCTTAGATGTTTCCCAACGATTGAAGCGCGCAAGAGCACCATCAATGTTGTCAGTTGAAGCATCACGCTGTGCTTGGTAATCATTCAGGTAAGTACCTAGGAAGTTACCGGCGGCACGGCCGAATACCACAAGGTCAAGTAGTGAGTTACCGCCTAGACGGTTAGCACCGTGTACAGATACACAAGCAATCTCACCTACCGCGAATAGACCTTCAACCAGTGTCTCATTACCTTGACCGTCTACGTTCAGAACCTGACCGTTAACGTTTGTAGGCACACCACCCATCATGTAGTGACAGGTTGGGATTACTGGAATTGGCTCTTTTGCTGGGTCAACGTGAGCGAATGTTTTCGCCAGGTCACATACGCCAGGAAGACGTAGGTTAAGGGTTTCTTCACCCAGGTGGTCTAGCTTCAGCTTGATGTGAGGACCCCAAGGACCTTCACAACCACGACCTTCACGGATCTCAGTCATCATTGAACGAGCAACAACGTCACGAGAAGCAAGGTCTTTGGCGTTTGGCGCATAACGCTCCATGAAACGCTCGCCGTCTTTGTTTAGAAGGTAACCACCTTCACCACGACAACCTTCAGTAACTAGTACACCCGCGCCGGCGATACCGGTTGGGTGGAACTGCCACATTTCCATGTCTTGCATCGCAACGCCGGCACGTGTTGCCATACCAACACCGTCACCTGTATTGATGTGCGCGTTTGTAGTAGAGGCGAAGATACGACCTGCACCACCGGTTGCAAGAACCACGGCTTTCGATTTGAAGTAAACAACTTCACCGGTTTCGATGTCGATTGCTGTACAACCAACAACGGCGCCGTCGTCGTTTTTAACTAGATCAAGCGCATACCACTCAGAATAAACGTTGGTTTTGTTTTTAACGTTCTGTTGGTATAGGCAGTGTAGCAGTGCGTGACCTGTACGGTCGGCAGCAGCCGCTGTACGAGCCGCTTGCTCACCACCAAAATTCTTAGACTGACCGCCGAAAGGACGCTGATATACACGGCCATTTTCAAAACGTGAGAATGGTAGACCCATGTTCTCAAGCTCGGTAATAGCTTCCGGGCCAGTTTTACACATGTATTCGATAGCGTCTTGGTCACCGATGTAATCAGAACCTTTAACGGTATCGTACATGTGCCATTCCCAGTTATCCTCGTGCGAGTTACCTAGCGCAACTGTGATACCACCTTGCGCAGAAACTGTGTGTGAACGAGTTGGGAAAACTTTAGAAATAAGAGCACAAGACTTGCCCGATTCGGTGATAGCTAGTGCTGCACGCATACCCGCGCCGCCGGCACCAATTACTACCGCATCAAATTCGCGAACTGAATATTTCACTTAAACACCCCATAGTACGAATAGGCCGATCACTACGTAAGCAAGAGCCATAAGGTTTAGTACGAAGCCAAGAAACGCGCGTAGTTGAGCGTTCTTTACGTAGTCAGTTAATACCTGCCATAGGCCGATGCGTGTATGCACCATGATGCAAATTAGTGCCACCAGGGTGAACACTTTCATCGCTAGGTTGCCGAATAGGCCTGACCATGCTTCATAGGTTAGTGCTGGAGTGCAAAGCAGATAACCAATAATAAATAGTGCGTAAGCACTGATAACTAGCGCTGTAGCACGAAGAGATACGAAATCCTGAACGCCATTGCGCTTAAGAGATGCTTGATTTAAGACCATAGCCAAACTCCCGCTAAAACAGCAACAATTACCCATAACACTAGGGCTGCTTTAGCCGTCGCGTTACCTGAGTCTAATTCTTTCCACGGGCCCAAATCTTGGACTAAGTGGCGTACACCTGCGATGAAGTGATACGAAAGAACGGTGAGGGTACCCCAGGCGATAAATTTGGCAACAAACCCGGTTAACAGGCTTTTGACAAATTCAAATCCTTCCGGAGAAGATAGAGACTCAGCCCATGCCCAAATCACAAAGGTCAAGGCAAAGAACATTGCTACACCGGTGACGCGGTGAAGAATTGATGCTTTGGCCGTTGCTGGCATAGAGATGGTCGTTAGATCGAGATTTACAGGTCTTTGCTTTTTCACAGTTACTTGCCCATCTTGCTCACATTGAAAAATAGAGCCATCTACATTGTTTTTATAACCATTTATGCATCACTGCATAAATGCGCTCACAGAAATAAACCGTAGACATGCGAAAAATTCACTTTAGGTGTTCGACTTTAAAGCGAATTTCCACTGATTTGTCATAATCGGTTTACTCAAAGACGTTACGGTATTGAACCTCAGACAGTATATAAGTCTGTAGAGGATATTACAATTCTTGTTTAGTCTCGCAGGTTTGCGAATTAGCCATTGGTATAATATTTAATCTGTGAGGAATATTTATTATACCTAGATGCATTAAAATTGACTTTCTACCCCTCTTGTACGTTAGAATGAGCGCAATTTGCTTAACATTAGTATCACGCATAACAGCAGCAGCTTGTTATTCTTATTAGGAGATAAATAGATGGCAGATAAGAAAGCCACAGTTCATATTGATGGACACGACCCTATCGAGCTTCCAATTTATGAAGGCACAGCGGGTCAAGACGTTATCGACGTTCGTACCTTGGGCTCTCACGGTTACTTCACTTACGACCCAGGCTTTATGTCGACTGGCTCTTGTGACTCATCTATCACCTACATCGATGGCGCCAAGGGTGTACTACTACACCGCGGCTACCCTATCGACCAACTAGCCGAAAACTCAAACTACACCGAGCTATGCTACCTACTGTTAAACGGCGAACTGCCAACAGCAGAGCAACTTGAAAAATTCTCAAACTCAATCACATTAAGCACCATGGTCCATGAGAAGGTTGCAGCCTTCTTCCAGGGTTTCCGTGTTGACGCACACCCAATGGCCATGCTGTGTGGTGTAGTTGGTGCTATGTCTTCTTTCTATCACCAGGACCTGGACATTGCCGACCCAATTCAGCGTAAACGCAGCGCCATTCGCCTAGTCGCCAAGCTGCCAACAATCGCAGCCATGGCTTACAAATACACTATTGGTCAGCCTTTCGTTTACCCACGTAACGATCTGAGCTACGCAGAAAACTTCCTACACATGATGTTCTCTGTGCCTTCGGAAGAATACAAGGTAAGCCCAGTGCTAGCGAAAGCTATGGACCGTATCTTTATGCTTCACGCCGACCACGAGCAAAACGCGTCAACGTCGACAGTACGTATCGCCGGCTCTTCAGGCGCTAACCCTTATGCATGTATCGCAGCCGGTATCGCATCACTTTGGGGCCCTGCTCACGGCGGTGCTAACGAAGCTTGCTTGACCATGCTACAAGAAATCGGTTCGGTTGACCGTATCGACGAATACGTTGCTAAAGCGAAAGATAAGAACGACCCGTTCCGTCTAATGGGCTTCGGTCACCGTGTTTACAAGAACTTCGACCCACGTGCCACGGTAATGCGTGAAACCTGTCACGAAGTACTGAAAGAACTTAACATCGAAGATCCACTACTAGACGTAGCTATGCGCCTAGAGCAAATCGCTCTGGAAGACCCATACTTCGTTGAGAAGAAGCTATACCCGAACGTAGACTTCTACTCAGGTATCATTCTTAAGGCAATCGGTATTCCTACCAGCATGTTCACAGTGATCTTTGCTATGGCCCGTACCGTAGGTTGGATCTCACACTGGGATGAAATGCTATCTCAGCCTGGTCACAAGATCAGCCGCCCACGTCAGCTTTATAAAGGCGCGACCAAGCGTGATTATGTGAGCCCGGCAGAGCGCTCATAATCCAAGGTGATTCTTAATATAGGCCAGCTTTATGCTGGCCTTTTTATTTGCCATTTGTATGTAACTCTCTACAATATCGGCCATTGTTTTAGCGCCGCCTTCTTATTCAAAGCCAATATGTTTGATATCGATGCCATTCGTGGCGACTTCCCCGCTCTTATTCACCATCAACAGCAGGGAGTTGTCTATCTCGATTCTGCCGCCACCAGTCAAAAACCCCAGTGCGTGATAGATGCAATCTGTGATTTTTATGAAAATGGCAACGCAAATGTACATCGCGGCGCCCATAGGCTGAGTCAACTTGCTACAAAAAGCTACGAAGAGGCGCGCGAAAAGGCTGCAAAGTTTATCAATTGCCAGGCCAAAGAGCTGGTTTGGACCAAGGGGGCAACCGAGGCCATCAACCTTGTGGCCTATGGCCTGACTCATCTAATCAGCGAAAATGATGTCATATTAATAAGCGAGCTTGAACACCACGCTAACATAGTGCCCTGGCAGCAATTAGCCAAACGCAGCGGCGCGACCTTGCGCGCTATCCCCGTGGACAGCGAAGGGATAATAAATACCGAGCTCGCGCTTGAGCTGATAAATGAATTAAAACCCAAGGTCTTGGCTATCAGCCATGCCTCCAACGCATTAGGTAATATTCAACCTGTGCAAACACTTATCAAAGCGGCTAAAGCACATAACGCCTTCACTTTGGTCGATGGCGCCCAATCCCTGCTGCACTTGCGCCCGGACGTAAAAGCCCTGGACTGTGACTTCTTTGTGTTTTCCGCCCATAAATGTCTAGGCCCCACCGGCCTTGGTGCCCTTTATGGCCGTTATCAGTGCCTGGAAGCTCTGGATGTCTTTCAGACTGGGGGCGAGATGGTGACCAAGGTAAGCATAGAACAAACGCAATTTAACCCGCCGCCAAGCAAGTTTGAAACCGGCACGCCAAATATCGCCGGTGTACTGGGTTTTAGTGCCGCCATCGACTACCTCAATGGCCTTGAGACAGCGCAGCTACGAGAGCATGAGTTGCAGCTGTTTACCTATTTACGTGAGCAATTGTCGCAATTCTCTGAGGTACGTATCCTTGGCGATATGGATAACAACATAGGCACCATAAGTTTTGTAGTCGGCGGTGAGCACCCTTATGATTTAGCGACCTTGATGGATATGGAAGGCATTGCCCTGCGCCACGGCCATCATTGTGCGCAACCACTTATGTCGGCGCTCTCAGTGAACGGCACGGTGCGGGTTAGCCTGGCATTTTATAATAACAAGGCGGATGTCGACGCCTTTATTATGGCACTTACCAATACCTTGGAGATGATGGCCTGATGGTTGAGAATTTCAATGAATTAAAGCAGCAGTTTATCGCCTTGGGTAGCTGGCAACAACGTTATCGCGAGTTGATGTTACTGGGTAAGGCCCTGCCCTTGATGGCCAATGAACTCAAGGTGGATGAAGCTAAAGTCGCCGGATGCGAAAGCAATGTATGGATGTATATCGATTTCACTCCGCAAGAAGATCAGCTGCTGATCATTGCCGACTCAGACACCCGTATCGTTAAGGGGTTGCTGGCGGTGATCTTGCTTATGTACCGTAACAAGACCCCGGCTCAGGTTGTTGCCATTGATGCGGAAAAGGAATTTGATGAGCTAGGCTTACTAAAACACCTAAGCCCATCAAGAGGCAATGGCATACGCGCTATCGTGCAGCAAATTAACGCCTTCGCTGAGCAGCACCTTTAAGATACTCGGCCTTAGCTACAGCTTCTCCAGGCGGGCGCGCTTATCAAGGTATTTACGTACCGCTTTCGCAGCGGCAAAAAAGCCGAAGGTGCCTGTCACCATGGTTGCCGAGCCAAAGCCGGTCGCACAGTCCATATTCATGCTTGAGTCCGCTCCCTGCTTGGCCTTACATACCTGGCCGTGACCATCGGGATACACCAGTTGCTCCGTTGAATAGATACAATCCACATCGAATTTGCGTTTGGGGTTGGAGCTGAAGTTGTATTGTTTACGCAGGATATAGCGCACTTTAGCCAATAAAGGGTCATGTGTGGTTTTTGCCACATCACCAAATTTTATCTCGCTAGGATCTGTCTGTCCGCCGGCGCCACCCGTGGTAATAATAGGCATCTTATTGCGCTTACAATGGGCGATCAGCGCCGCCTTTTCTTTTACCGCGTCTATGGCATCAATCACATAATCAAAACCTTGAATATGCTCGCGGTAATTATCCAGGGTGATAAAATCATCGATAACATTGACTTGGATGTCTGGATTGATCAGCTCGCAACGGGCCTTCATGGCATCGACCTTAGCCTCACCCACACTGTTGCGATGGGCGTGTATTTGCCGGTTGGTATTTGTCACACAAATATCGTCCAAGTCGATAAGGGTCAATTTGCCCACACCGGTGCGCGCTAAGGCTTCAGCCACCCAACTGCCAACGCCACCTATGCCAATCACGCAAAAATGCGCTTCACTTAACCATTGTAATTGCTGCTGACCATAAAGGCGGCCAATGCCACCATACCTGAGTTCGTAATCTTGCGTCATGTATCTACCATTCTAATTGCCACGGCTGCTCGGAGAATTCGCGGGTAAGTGCGCTCAAATACTCGCTCAATTCACCCTCGCTCGGTGGCACAGAGAACTGAAAATTCTGTTGTTGATATTCAAATTGTAAGGCATAAGCATGCAAATAGGTGCGATCCGATGCCTGCCCGCCATAAAGCTTATCGCCAATAATGGGCGCCGAAAGCGATTTCATCGCCACCCTGAGTTGATGGGTTTTACCACTGTAAGGTTTAAGCACAAAGCCGCGCACCTTAGGTGCCAAAGAGTAGGAATAAAACCGAGTAATAGCTGGGTTTTCCTGGCTTTTTAATAGCTTAAAGGCACCGCGTCGCGCCTTGACCATATCACCCTTTATCCAGCCCTGCTTTTTCTTGGGCTTATCACTGGCCAGGGCCAGGTAGAATTTATTCACTCGGCGCTCGGTAAAAAGCGTTGTAAAACGTGCTGCTGCCTCTGAGCTTGTGGGCAGTAATACCAGGCCGGAGGTCACCTTATCGAGGCGATGCACAGGAAATAGCTGCAGCCCAAATTGCTCAGCGGCCAAAGCAACCAAGCCCGGGGTGTCATCTTCTGTGTGAAAATTCATACCCGCAGGCTTGTTCACGACAATAAAGTCGCGCTCTTGGGCAAGCAGTTGCAATGGGCTCATTGTAAGGTCGCAATCACACGCGCTAAGTCATCAGGCGTATCGACACCCGCCGCCGGCACCACTTCGGCCTCGGCAATTTTAATGGTGTAGCCATGATACAAGACCCTAAGCTGCTCTAAAGACTCCAGCTTTTCCATGGGCGACGGCGTCAATTCAATGTACTTAGAAATAAAACCGGCGCGGTACGCATAAATACCAATGTGGCGTTGCATATGGCTGAAGTCCAGCGCACATTGCTGCGCCAGCAAGGCATCGCGATGATATGGAATGGGTGCACGAGAGAAGTACAAGGCATTATTGCTGGTGTTACTGACCACCTTAACCGCATTGGGGTTTAACGCTTCTTCGGCATCAATGATGGGCGTTGACAGGGTTGCCATAGGCGCATCATTGCCATCAAGCAGTCGCGCCACTTGCGACACATTTTCTGGCGCCAACAGCGGCTCATCACCTTGTACGTTAACGACCAGGGTATCATCACTCAAGCCCAGCTTGGTAACGACTTCTGCCAGACGCTCGGTACCGGATTGATGGTCTTCGCGGGTCATCACCACCTCGGCACCAAAGGCCGAACAGGCTTGTTCAACCTCA
The DNA here is from genome assembly GCF_002964725.1 of Pseudoalteromonas sp. T1lg76. Taxonomy (NCBI): domain Bacteria; kingdom Pseudomonadati; phylum Pseudomonadota; class Gammaproteobacteria; order Alteromonadales; family Pseudoalteromonadaceae; genus Pseudoalteromonas; species Pseudoalteromonas sp. T1lg76. Next base: position 45,490 of record NZ_PQCE01000025.1, on the reverse strand, counting down.
GGGTGATCGGTGGCTATATACACGGCGCTGGCTCCCGATGCCTGAGCACGTTCATAAACATGTTGGATCATCGGCTTACCGCAGATATCGGCAAGCGGCTTGGCCGGCAGCCGAGTAGAAGCATAGCGAGCTGGAATTATAACTACGAATTCCACTTCTCAACCTCTTCGCTGCTCAACTCCCTGGCTTCGTTCTCAAGCAGCACAGGAATATCGTCTCGTACCGGATAGGCAAGCTTGGCGGCGGTGCTGATCAGCTCCTGGTTTTCTTTATCATAGTGCAGCTTGCCCTTGGTAACCGGACAAGCAATGATTTCTAACAACTTGGTATCAAACGCCATGTTAAATGACCCCTTTACGTTTAAGTAGGCTGTGCAGTTGCTGCTCTAGGGCTTGATTGGCCTTGGCATCAACGCGTAAATAATAACATTGCCCATGGGCAAAGGCGCGACATTTTACCGCGTCCTTCTCGGTCATATAGACCGCATTGTGAGTGGGCAAATCCTCAGCTTGGTATTGATGATGGTCGCGAAAATGGCGTTTGTCGGTAAGCTCAACACCTAGCTGCGTCAAACTGCGCTCAAAGCGCTGCGGATTACCAATGGCGCTGACGGCCACACCCGATGCGAAAGGCGGCTCGATAGGAGTGTCATCGGCAACACTGAACATACCACTTGGTTGCAGCCGATATGCAGCATCAAGAGGCCCCGCTTCACCGTTGAAAATAACCAGGTTGACTGTTTTTAATCGCCACTTTCCTTCGCGCAGCGGTCCGGCAGGCATCAGCAAGCCGTTACCAAAACGACGCTCGGCGTCGACTATGCATAGTTCAATATCTCGCTCTAAAGCATAATGTTGCAAACCATCGTCGCTGATAATGACATCGATTTGATGTTCGGACATCAGTTTTTCAATGCTGGCGCGGCGGTCACCGCCAATCACTACTGGGCACCCGGTTCGCTGCGCCAATAGCACGGGCTCGTCGCCGCCTGTTTTAGTGTCGCACTGGCCGTCGACCATAAAGGGAGTGTAAGGAGGCTCGGCGCCATAGCCGCGAGAGATGATCCCCACTCGCTTGCCCTGCTTTTTTAGCAGCTCGGCAAGAAACAGGGTCATGGGCGTTTTACCATTGCCGCCCACACTGATATTACCGACCACGATCACGGGTACCGGTGCACGATAGGCTTTTTTAATCTTAAGACTAAATAACAAGCGAATAAACGCACTTAGCAACCAAAATAAGGCACTCAAAGGCAGCATAACTAGCACCAGCCAGTCGCCTTTGCGGTACCAGGCAAGCTCTAAACGCTGAGCAAATCCTTGAGGCTGGTTAGCCGATTGGTGATCCAATCCTGCCATTAATTTTCGCCCTGCTGCATTTTGGCCAGCGCCGCATAGGTGCCATCCTGAGTCAGTAACTCTTGATGCGTACCCTGCTCAATTATACGACCCTTATCAAGCACATAGATACAATCAACCTGCTCTATGGTAGATAAACGATGGGCAATAATAATGGCGGTTTTATCGCGCATTAGCGATTCCAGGGCATTTTGAATCAGCTTTTCCGACTCGGTATCGAGCGCCGACGTGGCCTCATCGAGAATAAGAATAGGTGCATCTTTAACTATGGCGCGGGCTATGGCGATACGTTGACGCTGACCACCTGAGAGCATGACTCCATCCTCTCCAACCAGAGTATTTAACCCTTGCGGCAAGTCCTTCACAAACTCCCATACATGGGCCTTTTTCGCCACATCCATCAGCGCCTCATCACTCAGTGGCGTTTCCAGACCATACATAATGTTGTTGGCTATGGTGTCATTAAAGAGCACCACCTGCTGAGACACTATGGCGAATTGTTGACGCAAGCTGCGTAGCTTGTAATCACACAGGGGTATACCATCGAGCGTGATGGCGGAGCTTGGCTCAACATCATAGAAACGTGGCAACAGGCTCGACAAAGTCGATTTGCCCGAGCCCGAGCGCCCCACCAGCGCAATATTGGTCCCGGGTTTAAGATCCAGATTAAGATTTTTGATAACCGGATCTAGGCTGCTTGGATATGCAAAGGACAAGTCCTTAATTTCGATATGGCCCTTGGCCTTGGCTATCTCCAAGGTACCATTGTCTTTTTCAATCTCGGTATCGAGCACGGCGAAAATACTTTGTGCCGCGGCAATACCACGCTGCAATTCGCTGTTCACGTTGGAAAGCTGTTTAAGGGGACGAAGCATCAACATCATGGACGAGATAAGGGTAACAAAGGTGCCCGAGGTAATGCTGTCAATCATTCCAGGCATGGAAATCAACACCAGGATCACCGCCATGGATGACGCCGCCAGAATCTGAATAACCGACACGCTCAGTGCCTTGGTGGCATCCATTTTCACCCGTTGCAAACGGTTAATGTTATTAACGCGGCCAAAGCGTTCGGTTTCTTGCTGTTGGCCGTTAAAACCATGGATCACCTTATGCCCGGCAAGCATCTGCTCTGAGCAACGGGTCACATCACCCATGGCATTTTGAATATTGCGGGAAATTTTACGAAAGCGTTTTGACACCACAGCGACAATTACCGCCACTATAGGGGTGATCACCAAAAAGATAAGGCTTAGCTTCCAACTGGCGTTAAACATCACCATTAGCAGGAAAACCACATAAGCGCCTTCGCGTACCAGTACCAGAAGCGCCTTGGTAATGGCCTGTTGCACCTGCTCGGTATCAAAGGTGATTTTCGAGATCAGCTCGCCGTTAGAATGATTATCATGAAAGCTCACCGGCAGGTTGAGCATGTGTACAAACAAATCCTGGCGCAACGAGCGCACCACCTGAGAGCCCACATAGGCAAGGCAATAACTGGACACAAAGTTAAAGGTGCCACGGCCGATCACCAGCGCTATCACCACATAGGGCGCCCAACTTAGTACCGTGCTATTGCCCTCGGTAAGGCCTTCGTCAATAAAAGGCTGCATCAACCACACAAAGGTGGCATCCATGGCGGAATAACCAAGCATACCGATAATGGCGACAATGGCCGCAGACTTATAACTTTTAACGTAGCCTAAAAGGCGCTTATAGGTGTGGGTGGCGCTATGTTGCATAAGACTCTCAAATTCACGCATTAGCGGCTATTGTAGCTTTGCGCGGCGAAAAACAAAACTTAATCGGTGATAAACCAATAGTTTTTCTGCTCTTTTGCAGCCTCTACCTGTATTTTATCGCGATAAAACTGAACCCGAATTCCACCTTGCGTTTTAGTTTGCCATTGCCTCGCCCCCACCGTTTGATATCTGGCCAGTACCTTGGGGTGAGGCATTTGCCAATTTGTACGGGCGCCACTTGAATGGATCACCTCACTTGGTTTTAGGGCGTTTACAAAGGCCAGGCTTGAAGAGGTACGGCTGCCATGATGGGGGCTGACCAAGACATCCACCTTGGGCAGCGCGTTTAACGCCACCAATTGCGCCTCTTCTTTTATACCTATATCGCCAGTTAACAACACCCTATGTTTACCATCTGAAATAAGTAATACACAGGAGTTGGCATTATCATTACTGCCTACGTACTTTGGCCACAATGGCCTTAACTCAAGGCCATGCCAATTAAAGGCTTGTTGACTACAGGTCCGCATGCCACCAGGATGAAACCGAACTAAGGTGCTCCCATAACCTGCACTGCGCCAAAACTTCAGGCCGCCAGCATGGTCGTTATCCCAGTGAGAAATAAGGGTCAGCTCAGGCCTTAGGTTTTCGCTTTGTAGAAATGGCAACAGGGTATTATCGACTATGGAATATTGCCCAAAATAGCTGGCGCCTAGGTCGTATACCAGAGCATGCCCCCCTCGCCTGAGCACTATGCTCAAACCATGGCCGACATCCAGCACATCCAGTTGCCAGCTCGGTGCCCGTACACGCTCAATCAAAATAAAAGTACTTAACAGCACCAGGGTATATAAGGCAGGCCACCAGGTACGAAGCAGCAACACGGCTATAATAGCCAGATAACAAGCCAGCACCACAACCTCAGGTAACTGAGTCCCAGGGAATTGAGAACCAGGCAGCCAAAACTGGCTGCTTAAAGGCAGTAAGTAAGCAATTCCAGCTCCGGCATACATATCGAAGAGCTCTAAGCCTGCCATTAACCAAGGCGCAAAACCACTCAGGGCACTGATTATTAATAGCGGCAGCAAAATAAAGCTCACCAAGGGAACAAACAACAAATTAAATAGCGCTGCAGACCAAGAAAAGCCGCCAAATACCAATAAACTCAGCGGCGCCAAGCCCACACATAAACTCATCTGTACCCAGAGGTAGCGCACCAACCAATGACGCCCGGCGCTAAGTCTAAGGGCAACAAAAATAACCGCCACCGCAGAGAAGGAAAACCACATGCCCACATCCAAAAGAGCAAAAGGATTTATCACCAGCACCAGGGTTAATGCCAGTAATAAACTAGGGCCGAGTCGATAGTGTAAGCGACTAAAATATAGGGCCACAAACAACGCCAACATCAACCAAGCGCGCTGAGCACTAATAGGCAGCTGGCACAGCAGCACAAATAGCGCACACAGGCATAAAGCCATAAGCGCGACAAGACCATTGATACTTTGGGCTTGGCGAAAAACACTCGTAAAGCAGCGGCTCAGTGCCCAAAGAGCCAGCTTAATTGCATAAAAACAAAAGCCATAGAGCAGCGCTATATGCAAGCCGGATATAGCCAGCAAGTGAATGGTGCCGGTATCACGAAACAGTTGCTTGTGTTGCTCGGGGATAGCGCTTCTATCGGCACTCAGTAACGCCTTATATACGCCATAAAGCTGATAATCACGCAGATTTTTATCGAGCCAATGGCGGTAATGCTGGGCAAAGGTTGCTTGCGCCTCGCCAATATCCAAAGTCGCCGGTTTTGATGCCTGCAGATGCGGGCCATGCAAAAAGCCATATATGCGCGCATCGCGCACGGAAAAATTAACTCGCCACTGTTTAATCCGCACCCGAGTATGTGCTTTGATGGTCGCGCCTGGGTGTAGGCTGATATCAGCAGACAGCGGTACGTTGATAATAACCCGCTGATAAAAAGGTACTTTATACTCATCAATGCGAAGCAATTTTAGCGTGGCGAATTGGCTGCTTGGTAATTTACTGAGCGCCACTACCTGTCCTTCTATGTGCCTAACGGTATTATTAATTTCGGGTCCATGCCAATGATAAAACAGCTGAAAATAGGCTAAGGTATAAAGGAGAGCGAACAGGCAGGCTCGGGTCTGGCCGATAAAATAACCAGTTACTGTTCGAATAACTAGCAATATGGCTATTATTGTAAAAAGTACTGGCAGTGACGGGGTGAAAAGTGACAGAATACAGCCGAATGAAAACCCACTGCACAGCGCAATAGATGTACAGGGCCCCATCCGATGGCGAAGAAAACCATTCAACGGTTCTTACCCGATCATAATAAGATCAAGCAGCTTAAATCACTTCGTATTTTTGGGCGGCTATTACACGATGCTAATCTCTGGCATCTAAATAGACGTTCGGCGCGTGGCGCCTTTTCCGTTGGCTTGTTTTTCGCGTTCATTCCAGTTCCCTTTCAAATGATTTTAGCCGCGGCCGTCGCCATTCCTCTGCGCGTTAATTTGCCGCTCTCCATCGCTTTGGTGTGGATCACTAACCCCTTAACCATGCCACCGATTTTCTACTGTTCCTATGTGGTGGGGACTTGGATCCTCGGTCACCCACAGCAGGAATTCTACTTTGAACCCAGTTGGCAATGGCTTAGTGACAGCCTGACGACAATAGGCCCGGCCTTCTTACTCGGCTCTGCCGTCTGTGGCGCCTTGGCTGCACTGATAGGGTTTATTTTAGTCGACTATTTATGGTGCCGCGGTGTGAAAAAGGCCTGGGAATCGCGCAAATAGCAAGTTGGGCTATTTACAGACATAAAAAAACCGCCCTTAGGCGGTTTTTTTAGCACACTTTAAATTAAAGAATATCAAGTAGTTCGATATCAAAAATAAGTGTTGAGTAAGGAGCAATGGCTGCACCGGCACCGCGCTCACCATAGGCAAGGTCGTGCGGGATGTATAGACGCCATTTTGAACCAGTAGGCATCATTTGTAATGCTTCAGTCCAACCTTTAATTACGCCACCTACTGGAAATTCAGCAGGTTGACCACGCTCGTATGAGCTGTCGAATACAGTGCCGTTTACCAGGGTACCGTGGTAATGAGTACGTACAGTAGACTCAGCAGTTGGCTTCTCACCAGAGCCCGCTTCGATAACTTCGAACTGTAGACCAGACTCGGTTACCGTTACTTCAGCGCGCTTAGCGTTTTCAGCAAGGAAAGCTTCGCCTTCAGCGGCAAGTACTTTCGCTTCTTCTTCACGACGGGCTTGAATTTCAGCGTTAATTTTTTCGAATGCAGCTTGAATCTCAGGGATCTCAACTTGGAAGCTCTCACCTGTGTAAGCATCTTTCATGCCTTCGAAAACAGAGTTCAGGTTAAGACCTTCGAAAGGGTTTGCTTTAAGTTGCTCGCCCATTTGCAGACCAATACCATAGCTGGCTTTATCCGCATGAGTAGTAAATTTATCAGACATAAAATCGTCCATCTTTTTGAAAATATAAAATTCGCGCACAGGGTAACATACTCAAGGCGCAACGTCAGGCTTAGGCCTAAAAACCGCGGTGATCGCTATTTGTTTGCCGATATATTGGCCATTTTCTTAGCCACAAATGGCCAAGCCCAGGTAAAGACCAGTAAGGAAACGATTAAATAAGCCCACAGCCAATACGGCATATCAATAAACCAAGGCCATAAAATAACGCCACAGCCGATCACTCCCAAGCAACCTACTAATAATGCGCATAAGGTGGAAAGTTGTGTTTCATATTTAACTATCAGGTGTGCAACCAGGGCGTTGAAGACGGCGAAACTTGCCAACTGCGCGAGCATACCCAGGTGTGCGTCAACAAGTAACTTATTAACCACATCCAGACCCATGGCGTAAAAGAAGGCTAGTGCCAGCCAAAAGAAAATGCGCATTGGTGCTGCCATTTTGTACACTCCATCAAGTTTAGAATCGCAAAGCTATTACGAAAAAACCGCCAATTTAGACGGTCTCTGAGTTTAAGGGCGCAAAGGCGGGGTTTATCATCGCTTTGTGACCCTTTTGATGTCGCGCATACTAAAGTCTCATAAACGGAAAGTAAAGCTAGGCTCGACGTCGCGAGCCCCACCCTAGTAATACTGTTTTGGACGCTTAGCGATAAGTGCACACACTACACAGCCAATGAGGGCGATCAGCGCAAAAAGCACGCTTTGCATAATAAGCTCGCCTCTTTGCTGTTTAGTGGCAGGTATGATCAGCAAGGTTAAAGCCGGCAGCACGCTAACAAACAATACATAGGCGGTGACCTTGAGGGCGCGTAGAAAGTCATAGCGTTTACTGTAGAGCATCCAGCTCGATACCAAGATGACCACGCACATGGCGGCAAGGGTAATGTAAAGTGGTGCCTTAGTGGCCATGGCCACATAAGTGGTCAGCATAGCGCCTACTACTCCCCAAAATGACCACAATCCCCAACGCTCTTTTTCTCTTAAGAATAAGTTACCCATTGACTCTTATCTTCTTATTATTTTTGTTAGTTACAATTTTGTACAATTCTTAGCCTAACAAAAAATATCGGTTTAAAAAACCACACAAAGTGATTAATTAAGCAAAAAAAAGCAGTATAAATGAATAAAGATTAATCTAAGATGACGACGCCCCTAATCGGGCGATTAAATGCGCCGTTTTAAGTCAGATTAGATACCGTAAGAAAAGAAGTCGGCCACCTGATGACGACGCTTTTTCGGACAATCTAAGGTGGGCGTGCCCAGATATAAATAGCCGATTATTTCGTCCTCGCTGCTCAGTCCTAGTTCGCTCTTAACCATGGGCGATTGGGCAAAAGCACCGGTTCGCCAAATACCCGATAGACCCTGAGCGAATGCCGCCTGTTGCATAGCAAAGGTCGCGCATGAGGCGCTGGCTATTTGTTCCACCCTTGGCACCTTGTCGTGTGGGGTGTATTTCATAATGCAGACGATCACCATGGGCGCCCTGTCCACTAAACTGGCTGCGCGCTCTATGGCGCGCTCGCCCATGCCTTCGGCTACCGCAGCCTTGGCAAAAATGCTGCCAAGCGCGTCGCGCTGTTCATCTTCTAAAACAATAAACTGCCAGGGAGCAAGATTGGCATGATCCGGCACTCTCAGTGCCGCTTGTTGGATCAGCTCCATCTGCTTTGGTGATGGACCAGGATAAGATAATTGGCTATCGGATTGGCGATTTAATAACAGCTCGGTTGCATTCATTATGGGGGATTCTTTCTCTTAAGTACTTGAGCCTAAGGCTACCATAGTCGCCCTAGGCTGATAAGGGAAAAGCCACCTAAGCAGGTATTATGTGCGCCTGCGTCGCGGCGCAAGATAATAATCTAAACTTACATAACGCCCACCGCCGACAAAAAATAGTGATAGCAACATAACAAAATAAATGGCGGCAAACTCAATACCATTATTGAGGATCACAATATTACCGCGCTCATAGACATAACCGGGTTGCCCATGTTCAGCCACAATCGTTTTTATCACTTCTAAACGCATTTTAGCCGCCGCAGAATTCTCCAGGCTTTGCTTGGCCGCTTCTATACCGGCCCAGTCTAGGACCTGTGCCGGACTGGTTTGTGTATCCGTAGGAGTGATGGCAAACCAGCCGTTATCCCAATGCACCATAGTGGCCGCCACCACCATGGTGATCATCAAGGGAATGGCCACCAAACGCGTAAACAAGCCGATAAGCAATAACCAGCCTCCGGCAAATTCGGCCCAACCGGCTAACAAGGCAAGCACATCGGCAAAGGGTAAACCTAATCCCCAATCGCTGTTGCCAAACCAGGCCACCACATTCGGGTCTGCCAGCAGGCGTTGCGACCAGGGCAAATCACTGTTGCCGAGATTCAATTTAGTATACCCGGCGATGATCATCACCGGCGCCAAAATTAATCGCATTAACAAGGGCGCTAAGCCATCAAATGCCTGTAATGGCCCTAATGATTCATCCTTAGGTGTAGGGGCAACGCGAGTCTGCATGGTGAAACCTTTTATGCTAATAAAGTGTTAATGATATAGCACAAAGACCCGCATTCCCCTGCTTTTATTACAAAAAATATTTAAGACATAAAAAATGCCGCAACTAGGCGGCATCGATAAAAAGCTGTGTAAGCGAGTAAATTAAATCTCGCGTGCCACCATAAGGGCTTCCTTAATGGCACGCTTAGCATCAATTTCTGCCGCCAGTTTGGCGCCGCCAATGACGTGCACCTCGGCTTTCCCTGCCCCTTGTTCGGCCTGTTTAAGCTCGGTGTCGTTCGAGGTTTGGCCAATACAGCCGATCACTGTATCTACATCCAACACCCGGGCTTCACCGGCTACACTGATATGCAGGCCCTGAGCATCAAAACGCTCGTATTGGCAATCGGCGATTTGCTCGACGCCATGCATCTTGGCCACCTGACGATGGATCCAGCCGGTAGTTTTACCTAAGCCGGCACCGAAACGTCCCCTGCTGCGTTTTAGCATGTAAAGTTTCTTATCACTCTTGTGTAACTCAACCGGCTGCTCTATGCCCCATTGCGCCTTAAAGTTGGCGATACTCTGATGATGCTCTTCAGTTAAAAACGCCACCATGTCGAAGCCGATACCGCCAGCACCCAAAATAGCAATACGAGAGCCGAGCTCTACGTCACCACGGATCACCTCGTCATAGCTATAAACGCTTTTACCATCTTCACAGCTGAAACTGGCTTTACGAGGCGATACACCACAGGCAAAGACGATATCGTCGTAATCATTTTGCATTGAGGCGTCATAGGCGGTGTTCATATGTAGCTGCACGCCCTGACGTACAACTTCTTCGCTGAAATATTTAAGCGCTAACTGGAAGTCTTCTTTCCCGGGAATACGCATGGCCAGGTTAAACTGACCGCCCAGAGTATCTGAGCGCTCGATAAGGGTGACCTGATGGCCGCGCTGGCGCAAATAAATACTGGCAGCCAGACCCGCAGGACCGGCACCAACGACAAGCACATTTTTACTCTTTTGGGCCTTTTCAATGGCTAAATCTAGCTCAAACGCCGCTAAAGGGTTCACCAAACAGGTGGCGCGCTGGCCTTTAAACACATGGTCTAAACAGCCCTGATTACAGCCGATACAGATGTTAATCTGCTCGCTACGCTGCTGCGCATACTTATTAAAGAGTTCTGGGTCGGCCAATAAAGGACGGGCCATGGAGATCATATCTGCCTGACCGGCTTTTAGGATCTCATTGGCTATCTCTGGGGTGTTAATACGGTTAACAGCGATCACAGGTTTTTCGGTAGCCGCTTTTAAACGCTGTGAGGCTTCTCGAAAGGCCCCAGGTGGTACCATGGAAGCTATGGTCGGTACCCTGGCCTCATGCCAACCAATACCTGTATTAAAGATATCAACACCGGCCGCAGCCAATACCTTGGCCTGCTCGGTGACTTCCTCGGCAGTTGAACCGTTAGGAATAAGGTCCATAACCGACAAACGAAAAACAATAATAAATTCATCGCTCACCTGAGCGCGCACCGCCTCGACTATTTCCTTGGCAAAACGCATACGACCCGTGTTATCGCCGCCATATTCGTCAGTGCGTTTATTGGTATGAGGCGCCATAAATTCATTGATCAGATAGCCCTCTGAGCCCATGATCTCAACGCCGTCGTATCCTGCCTGCTGTGCCAAACGGGCGCTGTTGGCAAAATCTTTAATGGTGCTTTTGATCATGCCCTTGGTCATGGCTTTAGGGGCATAAGGCGTAATAGGTGACTTAATGGCACTGGGGGCACAGTTAAAAGGGTGATAGCCATAGCGACCAGCGTGCAGCAGTTGTAAGCAGATTTTACCGCCGTGTTTGTGCACCGCCTCGGTGTATATCTTATGCTTAAGCACATCGAACAAGGTATTAAAGGATGAGGATATGGGCGTCAGCTTGCCGCGAATATTAGGGCTATAGCCGCCGGTAATAATCAGGCCAACTCCACCTTTAGCACGCTCTTCATAAAACGCCGCCAGGCGCTTACGATTATGCCACCCTTCTTCTAATCCTGTGTGCATAGAGCCCATTACCAGGCGATTTCGTATTTGCCCATGCGCTAATTCTAATGCTTGTTCTAGCATGGCTATCCTCTCTAACTAATCTGGTCATACCTGTTTGAGAGTAGCGATTTTTAACTTCAGCGGCAAGTAGATTCGACAGCGCCCTTGGTGAAAGCAAGGGTAACTGTAAACACTTAGTTACTTTTTTCTGTTTAAAATTTTGAAGTCTTTGGGCTAATATGGAAGTCTAAACTAGGTGTAGAGCAGATTTTAATATTAAGGATCTGATTTTGATTAAAAAAGTAGTAAAAGCCACTTGGGATGGAATTAACTTTTCCCGCCGTCTGGTGGTCAACCTCATCTTTATAGCATTGGTTATCATAGTGATCGCCTCAATTACCAGCGACGATGGCGAGATCAAGGTTCCTCAGGGCGCAGTGCTTAACCTGAACCTAAACGGCTACCTGGTCGAACAAAAACGCTATGTAGACCCACTCGATGCTGCCCTAGCCCAATCCATGGGTGCACAAGATGAGCCGGCTGAAATCCTGGTTGATGATGTGGTTGATGTGATCAACAAGGCCGCTAACGACGAGCGCATTGAAGCCATGCTATTAAACGTGCAAAACCTAGGTGGCGCTCATATCAATAAGCTGGCGGCCATTGCCAAAGCCATTGATGCTTTTAAAGCCCAGGGCAAACCGGTTATCGCCACAGGCTACTATTACACCCAGAGCCAGTATTATCTTGCCGCCCACGCCGATGAAATTAACCTACACCCCTACGGCGGCGTGTCTATCGAAGGCTTTGGTGTCTACCCTGTTTACTTTAAGGATGCGCTGGACAAGCTGAAGATCACTCAGCACGTGTTCCGCGTGGGTACCTTTAAGTCGGCGGTAGAGCCGCTGATCCGTAACGATATGTCGCAAGCGGCTAAAGAAGCGAACAAAGAATGGTTGTCACACCTTTGGCAGCAATATAAAGACGAAATCGCGACCCTGCGTGGTTTTGAGCAAACCAACTTTGATGAAAGCCTGGACACTTACCTTGCCAAACTTGAGAAAGTAGACGGCAACGGTGCCGAGTACGCGCTGCAAAACGGTTGGGTCGACGCGCTTAAAAACAATCAGGAGCTACGCCAACAGATGATCGACTTGGTTGGTCTTGATGAAAAAGGTAAGAGCTTCCGTCAAATCGGCTTCAACGATTACCTGGCTACCTTTAAGATGCCAATTGCAGTGGATAACCCATTGACTGAAAAAGTGGCGGTTATTGTGGCTAAAGGCACCATAGTCGACGGTCACCGTAAGGCCGGTGAAATCGGCGGTGACAGTACAGCTGCCTTACTACGTGAAGCTCGTAATAATGATCGCGTTAAGGCCGTAGTTCTTCGTATCGACTCTGGCGGCGGCAGCATGTTTGCATCTGAGCTAATTCGCCGTGAAGTTATCGCCCTTAAAGAAGCGGGCAAGCCAGTGGTTGCCTCCATGGGCTCGGTGGCAGCCTCTGGTGGTTATTGGATAGCCAGTGCCGCCAATGAAATTTGGGCAGCGCCAAGCACTATTCCGGCTCTATCGGCGTATTCGGCACCATAATGACCTTTGAGAAAAGCGCTGCAAAACTAGGTGTTTACTCAGATGGTGTTGGCACCACAGAGCTAAAAGGCTCATCGGTATTGCTTGGCCTAGACGATAAACTGGCACAAGCCATTCAAATGAGTGTGGAAAATGCCTACTCTCGCTTCTTAGAAGTAGTGTCAGAGTCTCGCGGTCTATCTCTTGAAGAAGTAGATAAAATCGCTCAGGGCCGTGTTTGGATTGCCACTCAGGCACAACAACTGGGTTTGGTTGACCAACTTGGCGACAAGCAGGCCGCCATTAGCGCCGCCGCTAAACTGGCAAGTCTGAAGCACTATGATGTGCAACTTATCGAGCAGCCGTTATCGCCACAGGATATTTTCATTCAAAACCTGTTTGGTAATGCCGCGGTGCAGTCATTGGTTGCTAAGCAAGCACCGCAAAGTGCCAGCGTGGGTGCGGCCATGCAGTTCGATAATTTTGTTGAGCAGATTGAACAACAAGTGAACTCGCTTAAAGCCTTCAATGATCCTGAAGGTATCTACGCCCGCTGCTTGGTATGTACCGTAACGAATTAATTTTCGTAAATAAATCCTGGCGCCACATTTAGTCACGGCGCTACAGCATGTATACTTAGCCCGATAGCATTTATCGGGCTTTTTTATGAAACGTAAACGTATTTATATCGCCTATACCGGCGGTACCATAGGTATGAAGAAATCAAGCCAGGGCTTTATTCCCGCCGCTGGCTACCTGACCGAAACGGTTAAAAACAGTGCTGAATTTAACCGCGATGAAATGCCGCTGTTTGATATCGAAGAATATTGCCCCCTTATCGACTCTTCCGATATGTCACCTGCCCATTGGCAGATGATAGCCGACGATATTCAGGCCAAATACCATGACTATGATGGTTTTGTGGTATTGCACGGCACAGATACCATGGCCTACACGGCTTCGGCGCTGTCGTTTATGTTTGAAAACCTGACCAAACCTGTGATAGTTACCGGCTCGCAAATCCCCTTGTCACAACTGCGCTCCGACGGCCAGGTTAACCTGTTAAACGCCATGTATCTGGCGGCGAATTATCCCATTGCCGAGGTGAGCCTCTTCTTTAACAATCAGCTTTTCCGCGGCAATCGGGCAACCAAGATACATGCCGATGGCTTTAATGCCTTCGACTCCCCTAATATGGCGCCCTTAGCCAAAGCCGGTATTAATATTCGCCTGATTGAAGGCCAGCTCAGCCCCTATATCGACAATGAATTACAGGTCTCACGCATTACCCCACAAGCCATTGCCGTTTTGCACCTGTACCCTGGGATCAGCGCCGATGTGGTCGGCTCGATAATAAACGACGACATTAAGGCCCTTATCTTGTTGAGTTTTGGCGTCGGTAACGCACCGCAAAACCATGAGTTCTTAGAGCTTTTGGCCAATGCCAACGAACGAGGCATAGTCGTTATCAACCTTACTCAATGCCTGCAAGGGCAAGTAAATATGGGCGGCTATGCCACCGGCAATGCATTGTTGAATGTCGGCGTGATCAGCGGCTTCGATATGACCTTGGAAGCCTGTTTAACCAAGCTGCATTATTTACTTAGCAAGCAGCTCTCGGCGCAAAGCATACGTCACTTAATGCAGGACAATTTGCGCGGCGAGTTAAGCCGTTAACTACCAATTTAAAGCATGAAAAAGCCCCGCAAATGCGGGGCTTTTTTTATATGTGCGTTTAATCTTGGCGATTAACGAACCTTGGCATCAATCTCAACCAAGTCCGTCAGGTGACACACCTCACCGCTGTGGGTCTTAATGCCATGCTCACCAAAGTAGTCGCGTTGCGCCTGCACCAGGTGACCATTGCTCGGCGTGCTTAAGGTCGCCAAATAGTTTTGTGTGGCGCTCAGCACCGGGAATGCCAGACCTGTGCTCACCGCGGCACCGGTAATACGACGCAGCGCTTTGACTTGCGTATCCAGAGTATCGATAAACTCTACGCCCTGGGCAATTTGATCCAGATAATCGGCACGGATAATACAACCGGCACGCCAAGTTTGCAGCGTTTTAGCCAGGTCTACCTTCCACTGATGGGCGCGCGATGCACCTTTGATCAGCGCCAGACCCTGGCGGTAACATAACAGGCTCGCCAGATGGAACGCATCTTTTAGTTCGTCCAAATCGATATCGAGGCGCTCGGTTGCCTTGGCCGCATAGGTCATTTCTTTTGCAGCATGGGTGTCACCTGTATTGGTAAGGTGACGGGCTTGCACCGCGGCAACCAATGAAGGTACGGCAATGCCCAGTTCCAAGGCATTTTGCGCCGTCCACAGGCCGGTGCCCTTGGCGCCAACCTTATTGTCGATTAAATCAACCAGTGCCTTGCCGTCTGTGGTTTCAAGCTTAAGAATATGGCTGGAAATAGCCAGCAGATAACTATTCAGTTCGCCCTCAGACCAGGTATCGAAAATCTCGGCGATTTGCTGTGGTGTTTTACCCGCACCCAAACGAAGTAATTGGTAAATCTCGGCAATTAACTGCATTAACGCATATTCGATGCCATTATGTACCATTTTTACAAAGTGACCGCTGGCGGATTGGCCCACGCGAGCAAAACAAGACTCGCCATTGTAGCTGGCCGCCACTTTTTCAAATGAAGACTCGATACGCTCCCAGCCACCTTCTGAGCCACTGGCCATCATGGCTGGACCATGACGTGCGCCTTCAGCACCACCGGAAATACCCATGGTAGCGAATTCAAATTTGTTCTGGTATTTGAGCTTACGGGCAATGCCGTCTTTATAATTGCTGTTACCGCAGTCGACAATAATATCGTCCTTGCTCACACCCGCATCAACCAAGTCCTGACATACGCGATCAACCAGTTCACCGGCAGGAACCAATAAAAGGATAGAACGCGGCGCTTCTAAACGGCGCACCATATCATGAAGATCTGAGACTATATGCAAGCGCTCGGCCGTTCCTTGCGTTTTGGCGCAGCTGAGTAACTCTTCACCAGCGTCTGGATTTGTATCATAAGCAACGAGCGTGAGCCCTTTTTCGATTAAGTTCAAAGCAAGATTTTTGCCCATCACTCCCAGACCTACTAATGCTACTTGCATCGAGTTTCCTCCTCGGTATTAACGTGTGACTGGTTTAAAACACCCATGGGTGCAACAACATATTACTGTTAGCGTGAGAGCCTAACTCACTAATGGGATTAATAATTTTTATAGAGCCAGGCTCTAAATCTTTATTATTCTCCGCTTAGCGTTTTGATGCTCTGCACGCGGGTTGATCACCTTAAAAAATTGGGTGTATAACCTGATTACGGCGGGCATTATAGGGAAAACTTGAGACCATTCAATCCCCGCCTTGGAATTATATCAAATTACCCCAATATCATTGCATAAAGGAGTCAGCTCGCGATTATAGCACAATTGACTGCATCTGACACCGGTGTCATACTACCGACACATAAATAGTAAAAAATACGTAAAAAGCGGACTTCGAGCTGTAATTAAGCCAGAGTTTGCTACCCTGCTATTAAGCAAATGCCTACGGGAGACTTTAATGCTTAGACGTACGAAAATCGTGGCCACCCTGGGTCCGGCAACGGACAGAGACAATAATCTAGAAAAAATCATCCGCGCTGGCACTAATGTGGTGCGCTTAAACTTTTCCCACGGTAAAGCCGCCGATCACCAAGAGCGTGCCGATGCAGTACGTGATATCGCCAGCCGCTTAGGCGTACATGTGGCCATTCTGGCCGACTTACAGGGCCCTAAAATTCGCGTTTCCACCTTTAAAGAAGGCAAGGTTACCCTGACTCAGGGCGATAAGTTTATTCTGGATGCGGACTTAGGTCCGGAGCAAGGCGATATTAACGGCGTGGGTATCGACTACAAAGAATTACCCCAAGATGTTAAATCTGACGACCTACTGCTCCTTAACGACGGTCTAATTCAATTGACCGTTGACCATGTTGAAGGCAACAAGGTGCACTGTATCGTTAAGGTCGGTGGTGTATTGTCAAACAATAAAGGCATCAACCGCTTAGGCGGCGGCTTAACGGCGCCCGCCTTTACCGATAAAGATAAAGAAGATTTGATCACCGCCACTAAAATTGGCGTAGATTACATCGCCGTGTCTTTCCCGCGCTGTGGCGAAGATATGCGCTATGTGCGCTCTTTGGCCGAAAAAGCCGGCTCTACAGCCCAGCTATTAGCTAAAATTGAACGTGCCGAAGCGGTGGAAAGCGTTGAAGCCATCGACGATATTATCCTGGCTTCCGATGCGGTCATGGTTGCCCGTGGCGACCTGGGTGTAGAAATTGGCGATGCCGAGCTTGTTGGTAAACAAAAGACCATTATCAATCGTGCCCGCTCCCTGAATCGTGTGGTGATCACCGCCACGCAGATGATGGAGTCCATGATAGACAACCCTATGCCGACCCGCGCCGAAGTAATGGATGTGGCCAACGCGGTATTGGACGGCACAGATGCCGTGATGCTATCGGCGGAAACCGCTGCCGGTGATTACCCAGAGCAAACCGTCGCCACCATGGCGCGCGTTTGTTTAGGCGCCGAGTCGCAAAAAGAAACCCATATTTCCAAACACCGCCTCGACAGCATGTTTGCCGACAACGCCGAGACGATTGCCCTGTCCGCCATGTATGCGGCCAACCACCTGGGTACGGTTAAAGCCATTGTCGCGCTGACAGAATCAGGTAACACGGCCAAGCTGATGTCACGTATTTCATCTGGCCTGCCCATCTATTCACTGTCGCGCCATAAACAAACGCTAGGTCAGTCTGCCCTGTATCGCGGCGTCTACCCGGTGCACTTCGATTCCAGCCTGTATGAAAAAGAAGAAATTGCCAGCCAGGCGCTGTCGCGCTTAGTTGAGCTTGGCGACCTGCAGCAAGGTGATACTGTGATACTCACCCATGGTGACATGATGGAAACCGTTGGTGCCACAAATACCTTGAAAATTGTCACCGTTCAATAAATAGTAAGCATAGGTTTAAGCAACAGACGCAATAACTTATGACTAAATTGAAACGCGTCGCAATACTTACATCCGGGGGCGATGCCCCCGGTATGAATGCGGCAATCCGTGCCCTTACCCTGCACGCTCTCTCCCATGACTATCAGGTTGTCGGCTTTTACGCCGGCTATAATGGCCTGATCAACGAAGACTATACCGAACTCAAGGCGTCCGATGTTGCTGACATCATACATCGCGGCGGCACCATTTTAAAATCCGCCCGTTGCCCACAAATGCTCAGTGAAGCCGGGATCCTCCAAGCGGCCAACAGCCTGCGCAAATGCCATATTGATGCCCTGGTAGTGATCGGTGGCGATGGTAGCTTCAAGGGCGCCCAAGCGCTGCAAGCCCATTGGCAAGGGCAGCTTATTGGTATTCCCGGCACCATAGACAATGATATCAATGGCACAGAGGCCACCATTGGCTTTCATACCGCCATAGATACGGCGCTCGATTGCATAGACAAGATTCGCGATACCGCTCAGGCCTTTGAACGCACTTTTGTGGTTGAGGTAATGGGCCGTGACTGCGGCATTTTGGCCATGGAAGCGGGCCTGGCCAGTGGCGCCGAGCAGATCATCTGCAAGGAACTTATCGATGATGAGCAGGCCTTTCTTGCCGAGCTAAAAGAAGAAATGGCACAGTCACTGCGCCAGGATAAGCACCCTAGTTATGTGCTGGTTATGGCGGAGCACTCGTTAAGTATCAGCGCTCAACAATTGGCCGAGCAGCTCAGCGAATACACAGGAGTCGATAGTCGCAGCGCTATTTTAGGTTATGTGCAACGAGGCGGAGCGCCGGTTGCCGGGGATCGTATTTTGGCGACTCAGTTAGGGGTCGCTGCGATTGAGCAATTAGCCAAGGGCACCAGCGGTGTGATGGTCGGCATAGAAAATAATGCCATCACCACCACCCTCTTTGCCGATACCGCCAATACACAAACCCGTAATAAGGACTTTGTGGCCCGGTTAAAGCAGTATCGACTTTGAGACTAGACAGAAAAAAGGCCGTGTAAACGGCCCCTTTGTTATCCTTCGGCGTGTGCCTTGTCGCTTCGCTCATACCAGATTTGATATTTATCACCTTGGTATTTCAACAGGGTAAATAAATATCCTGTGCTCAGCATTAGCAGGCCACCGACCAGTGCTGCCTCGTTTACAATACCCATAAGACAAAACAAGTAGCCACAGAGATGGCACAGACGCTCAACATTTTGTGCCGAACTGCGCGTTGGTCTGGGCTGTAAAAAGTGAAAAACAAACCACAGTTTTAAAAACAGCGGCAGGTTTTTCCAATTATCCGAGCTTTTATCTATCATCACTTTCTCCTGGTTCAATGTTGCTAAATCGACATCGAGGGCAGCAGCCAGGCATTTTTGCGACTCTAAACTCGCATTGGCACCACTTTCTATCCTTTGCACTGTTCTGACGTTGAGCCCGGACATCTGCGCCAATTGCTCTTGCGATAATTGTCGACTCAAACGTAATTGCTTTAAATTCATAACCTGCCTCTTACTGCGTATCCATGTCAAAGTGAAGATTGAAGGAATATTAGCACTGTCGGGTACGAAAACTGCCCGACATTTACCCGACAGCAGGCATTTCAAATGCCTAAACCCAACAAAAAAGCGAGCACCCATGTCTCGCTTTTAATAAGATCTACTGATATTGATGAAGCTAGTTAAATTAATTAGCCAGAGCTGCCTTGACCTTATCACGGTAGCTACGGCTGACTTTCAGCTCCTGACCGTTAGTTAATACCAGAAGGTATTCACCACTGACCTGAGTCACCAGTTTGCTGATCTGTTTTGAATTGACGATGGCGCTGCGATGGACACGTACAAACAAACTAGGGTCGAGCTCACGCTCCAGCTCTTTCATGGTTTTACGTAAGATATGAGTTTGTCCGTCGCCACAGTGAAGACACATATAATCACCGGCGGCATCCACCCATTGAATGCTATTGGTCGACACACGGATGATTTCACCCTGCTCTTTCACCGCCAATGATTCCGGGTAGCGCTTGGTCTCCAAGCTGTCACCGCTGGCTAATTTCTTAAGAATTTCCTCACAGTTATTACCTGTGATCCCGGCCACAAAACTGGCCAGCTTTTTCTTATGAATATTATCTTGTTGTGTTTTTAAATGTGATTGCACTTTTTCCACCGCCTGTTTTAGTCTGTCGTCATCCACAGGTTTGAGCACATAGTCGAGCGCATGTACTTCAAAGGCCTGCACGGCATAGCGATCGAAGGCGGTAACGAACACCACAAGGGGTTGCTGTTCGGTGGGCAAGTGCGCTAGCGCATCCGCCACCTCAAAGCCGTTCATTCCTGGCATCTGAATATCCAAAAACACCAAATCTATCGTTTGCGATTGACACAAGGCCACCGCATCGGCACCTTGAGCACACTGCTCGATGACTTCTATGTTATCGAGTTGCGCCAAACGTACGGCCAAGCCCTTACGTGCTAAGGACTCGTCATCGACGATCAGGGTTTTTATGGTATTCACTCTGTTACTGCCTTCTCAAAAGGGATACGAATATTGACGGTTAAACCAGTCGGCGTATTCCCTGATAATACAAATGAATAATTGTTCTCGTAAAGTGTCTTCAATCTATCCTTGGTATTGGCTATGCCAACGCCACCGGCGTGCAGCAGCTGCCCATCTTTAAGCTCTGTGCCCGGGCCGTTATCACTGACCTCAAGCAACAATTCCTTGGCAAACACCTGAGCCTTGACACTGATCACCCCGCCTTGGGTCATCTGCGCTATGGCATACTTCAACGAGTTTTCAATTAACGGCTGCAAAATAAGGCTCGGCACCAAGGCTTCTCTGGCCTCGTCACTGATATCCATCTGCACAGCCAAGCGGTCGTCGAAGCGCACCCGCTCAATATCTAAATACAGGCTTAGGGCATGTAATTCCTGCTCTAAGGCCACTTTTTTAATGGGGTCTGTGTTAAGCGTATAGCGCAAAAAGTCACTTAATCGCGACACCATCTTGTTGGCGTCCTTGTTTTCCTCCACCAAGATCAAGGTCGATATGGCGTTGAGAGTATTAAACAAAAAATGCGGATTAAGCTGATAGCGCAGCATTTTCAACTGCGCTTCATGGGCCATGGTATTGGCCTTCAGTGCCTTTTGTCGTTCACCCTGTAAGAGCTGGTAGTATTTGATCCCGAAATACAAACCACTCCAACATAAAATGATATAAACCGAATCCAGGCCTTGTTGAAAATAGTAAAACCACTCATCGGGGCGATAACCATGGCGGTAAATTTCCCACAGGTTAAACTTTTGCACCACCGACCACAGGGTTCCTGTGATATAGGACACCCCGAACACCACCAGCACCAAGATCCAGGGTTTGGCATTCCACACCCGGCGGTACAAATAGCGCAGCGGCACCGTCATCAGGCACCCGGCATAGGCATTAAGCAAGATCACAAACACGTAAATATCACGCATTTCAAAGACCTTGGAACCTATGTAGTTAACTAGGGCATAGCCTATCCATCCGGCGATTTGCAGGACCCAGAAAAAACGCTGGCGATTATCGACTAATTGCTGCCAATTCAAAATTCACTTAACTCCTTGCCAACGCCATCAATATCCATGCGCGCTGCATACTTATCTAACATCATTATTAATAAAGCCGGCTCAAAAGGCACTGTATTTGGTCTTATCTAACCCTTCCTTCAACGCAAAAACGCCGCACAGTGGGTGCGGCGTTTACTTATATGACGGTGATTAAATACTCACACGCTTATAGTTGCGATATTCGGGGTGCCAATAATTCTTATCTATGGCCTTAATAATGTCCTCGTCACTGACCTCCAGTGCCTCCCCCTGCTCAATCGCTACCTTGGCCACCGCAAAGGCAATACGCTTAGACAAGGCTTCAATTTGAGTCAATGGCGGCAGCAAGCTGCCCATACCTGAGTTGGCCAAGGGCGAACTCGACGCCAGGGTTTCACTGGCGGCCATCAGCATTTCATCGGTAATACGTTTGGCTTTAATGGCAATAACACCCAGACCAATGCCCGGGAAAATATAGCTGTTGTTACACTGTGGAATGTTGTAGTCCTTGCCCTCATGGCTAATGGTCCCGAACGGGCTGCCGGTGGCAATGATGGCCTGGCCATTGGTCCAGTTCACTACATCTTGAGGATGGGCTTCAACCTGCTTTGACGGGTTCGACAGAGGGAAAATAATCGGCTGTAGATTATTTTCTGCCATGGTACGTACAACCTGCTCGGTAAAGAGCCCAGGTTGGCCCGATACGCCGATCAGTATGCCCGGCTCAGTACAGTGCATCACATCGAGCAAGGACGGATAATCGCCGCTGTATTGCCACTGCGCAAGGTTATCCTCAGACTGCATCAGCGCTTGTTGGAAATCACGCAACCCTTCCATGCCTTCGGCCAACAGACCAAAACGGTCCACCATGTAGATTTGACTGCGCGCCTGGGCATCACTGATACCTTCAGACACCATTTGGCTGATAACCTGCTCGGCAATACCACAGCCTGCAGAGCCGGCGCCAACAAACACCACCTTTTGCTCACTCAGCTTAGTGCCTTTCACCCGGCAAGCGGCCAACAAGGTACCCACAGTCACTGCTGCTGTGCCCTGGATATCATCGTTAAAGCTACAGATCTCATCACGGTAGCGTTTCAAAAGTGGCATGGCGTTAGGCTGAGCGAAATCTTCAAACTGCAGCATCACACTTGGCCAACGGCGCTTAACCGCTTTAATGAAGAGATCAAGAAACTCGTCGTATTCCTGCTGACCGATACGCTTATGACGCGCCCCCATATACATAGGGTCGTTCAATAATTTCTCATTATTGGTACCCACATCCAGCATCACCGGCAAGGTATAAGCAGGGCTAATGCCACCACAGGCTGTGTACAGAGACAGTTTACCAATGGGAATCCCCATACCGCCAATACCCTGGTCGCCCAGACCCAAAATACGCTCGCCGTCGGTGACCACAATCACCTTCACCTTGCCCTTGGTGGCGTTGCGAAGAATGTCGTCGATATTATGTCTGTCTTCATAAGAGATAAATAAACCACGTGAACTGCGGTAAATATCGGAGAACTGCTCACAGGCATCGCCCACGGTTGGCGTATAGATAATGGGCATCATCTCGTCGATATGATCGCGTACCAAACGGTAATACAGGGTCTCGTTATTATCTTGAATGGCGCGCAAGTAGATATGCTTATTAAGATTATCGCTAAAGCTGGAGTATTGTTGATAACAACGCTCCGCCTGCTCTTCGATGGTTTCAAAGCGTGGCGGCAATAAGCCGGCCAGGTTAAAACTCTCACGCTCACGCTGCGTAAAAGCACTGCCTTTATTGAGCAAGGGTGTCTCTAACAGAGTGGGGCCGGAATATGGAATATAAAGATAATTTGGATCGCTGATTTGTGTGTGAGGTGCGGATGATTTATCAGTCATGATGCCTACTTAGCGCAGAATACAATTGCCTGATATTATTGCCCCTTGAGGGTAAATTGCAAACCGAAATCGGCTAGATTACGTATTCATCCCCAGTTTTTGGGCTTGTTAGCAATTAACCAACAAGCCCCTGAGTTTATATTAACATTGGTGCCCTATTGGCCCAGAGCTATGCCCTCACGCCTGGGATCGGCGCTGCCATAAAGTTTGCCATCAATGACCTCCACAGCATGCAGACCTGAGTTCAGATCGCCAATGCGTACCTTATGACCACGCAGCTCAAATTGCGCTTTCAGCTTGGCCAATTCGGTCCCCTGCTCCAAGGTGGTTACATCGTTGCGATTGGTCAGACGCGGCATATTGATGGCCTGCTGCGCTGTAAGCCCCCAATCAAGCACACCGATTATGCTGTGCGCCACATAATTGATAATGCGACTGCCGCCGGGTGAGCCTATCACCAGGCGCAGTGAGCCATCTTCATTAAACACCATAACAGGTGCCATGGAGCTGCGCGGGCGCTTATTGCCCTCAACGCGGTTTTGCACATATTTACCGTCGCGCTTAGGCGAGAGCGCAAAATCTGTGAGTTGGTTATTCAACAAATAGCCATTCACCATGACGGTCGAGCCAAACGCCATTTCGATAGAGGTGGTCATGGACACCGCATTGCCCTTTGCATCAACGATGGAAATATGGCTGGTATTAGGCAGCTCAAAGGCATCGTCCTCGGCATAACTTACACCCAAAACCGGGTTGCCGTGACGCTGCTTATGGTCATGCTCACCTATTAAGGCCGCACGCTTATCCAAATAAGCGCTGTCCATCAAGGCTTGAGTGGGAACCGCCTGAAAATCCGGGTCGGCCATATAAACGTTACGGTCGGCAAAGGCCAATCTTGAAGCCTGAGTAAAGTAATGCAACGCTTCTGGGTCATTAACCGGATATTGACTTAGCTTTTTGTGCTCCAGCAATTTCAGAATTTGCAGGACCGCCATACCGCCACTGCTTGGTGGCGCCATAGAGCATACACGGTAGCTATGGTAGCCAACGCAGATAGGAGCACGCTCTTTGGCTTGATAGCCTTGAATATCCGCTTCGGTTAAAAGACCTGGAGCAATCTCGCTGTGCTGCACTGCATTGGCGATGGCCGTGGCGTTGTCACCCTGATAAAAGGCGGTAACGCCCTGCTCAGCCATCTGCTGATATAGGGCTGCAAGCTCAGGGTTTTTGCGTATCGTGCCCACGGCTAAAGGCTCGCCGCCGGGAAAGAAATAGTCACTGGCCACCGGCAGCTTTTCAACACCTGGGTTGATGCGACGGGCCAGCAGATTATGCAGCCGCGGCGATACCTCAAATCCTTGCTCGGCTAAGGCGATGGCGTCGCTAAAGAGTTCTTCCCATGCCAAATTGCCGTACTGGGTGTGGGCATCGGCCAAGGCTTTCATCACCCCGGGCACCCCCACGGAGCGACCACCGACGACCGCATCTATCCAGCGCACCGCCTTGCCTTCACTATCGAGAAATAGCTCGGGTGTGGCCGCTTTTGGCGCGGTTTCACGGCCATCAAAGGTAGTTAACTGACGCCCCTGCGCATCATAATGCATAATAAAGGCGCCGCCTCCTATACCCGATGATTGCGGCTCAACCAGGGTTAAAACCAGTTGTACGGCGATGGCTGCGTCTATGGCGCTACCGCCTTTGGCCAATACCGCCTCGCCGGCCTTTACCGCATAAGGGTTCGCGGCGGCAACCATGTATTTACCACCGACAACCTGATGTTTGGCGACAATACTGGTGGTGGCTTCGGGCTCTCTGTCGGCGAGTACCTGTTTGTTGGCACTGGGTTCTTCGGTGGTAACACAGCCGGTAGTAAGAAAAAGAGTGGCTGCAAGAGTAAGCAGGGATTTAGAAAAAGTCATAATAGCGCTAGAGTCTGTTTATCCTTGTTTGAGATTGGCATCTTAAGGGAAATACCAATTCACTTAAATAGCTAATCATTCTAGCGGGCTAAATATCATGCTCACTGTGTTGGGATTTTTCTATGTAGAAAACGTAAGAAAAAATTCCGCCTTGTGAGCATATCATTTATCCAGCGCTATATCTGATCACATACTTAACAGAATTGGTATAAACGGGCACAATACGCAAAAATAATAGATAATCGCCCTATGTTTAAATCCTTGTTTAAAAAGTCGACCTTATTTGCTCCTTTAACCCTGATCATTCTCTGCATACTGATCATGGTTTTCAATTTGAATCCCGTGCTGCAGTTTGACCGCGGCGCCATCAATGACGGGCAAGTCTATCGTCTGCTTAGCGGTAACTTCAGCCACAGTAATGGCGCCCATTTATTAATGAATATGGCCGGCGTTGGCGCTCTTTGGCTTCTTCATCATCATTTTTTTACGGTACGTGGCTATTGGCTGGCGGTACTGAGTATTTCAATTGGCTGCACCGGGCTTATTTATCTGTTCGCCGATAATATAGATATTTACGTTGGCCTAAGCGGCGCCTTGCATGGCCTATTGGTCTATGGCGCCCTTCGGGATATTTGCAGCGGCGAGAAAACCGGTTACCTGCTGTTATTAGGCGCGTTGATCAAGGTGGCCTATGAGCAATTTATCGGCGCCAGCGCCGACTTAGAAACCCTTATCGCCTCGCGGGTGGCCATTGAAGCCCATTTATTTGGCGTTATAGGCGGTGTGGCGCTGGCCGCATTGCACTGGTTAAGGCATCGCGCTCGCAAGTAAATTAGCTTATCTAGAGAAGAAAATAAAAAGCCCGGGGGGGAAACCCGGGCTTTTTTATGCTATCAAATATCAACCACTACAGGTTTTCTTTAAACAGCTTATGAATACGACGGTATTCGTCTAACCAGCTTGAAGGTTGGATAAAGCCGTGCGGCTCCACTGGGAAGATGGCGGTCTCGAAGTTCTCTTTTTCCAGCTCAATAAAGCGCTGAACCAAGCGTACTACGTCCTGGAAGAACACATTGTCATCAACCATGGGGGCGTTGATCAGCAGTGGCTTTTGTAAACCCTCGGCGAAGTAAATCGGCGAGCTGCGTTCATAAGCGATGGGATCAACATCCGGACGGTTTAGAATGTTCGAGGTGTACGGCGCATTGTAATGAGCCCAGTCGCTGACCGGACGCAAGGCGGCACCGGCTTGGAATACTTCCGGCGCGGTGAACAGAGCCATAAAGGTCATAAAGCCGCCGTAAGAGCCGCCATAGGTGCCTACGGCACCGGTATCAACATTGGCATGCTCGGCCATCCAGTTAACACCATCGATCAGATCTTGGGTTTCTGGTGTGCCCATTTGGCGATAAATAGCGGTACGCCAATCACGACCATAACCTTTTGATGCCCGGTAATCCATATCCATTACCACATAACCCTCATCGGCCAGTAAGGAGTGGAACATAAATTCACGGAAATAACCGGACCAACCGAAGTGTGAGTTTTGCAGGTAGCCGGCACCATGGTTAAAGATCACCGCTTTACGGGTCTTACCACTTTCCCCTTCCACGTAGTCGCTTGGGTAATAAACCTTGGCATACACGGGCTGCTCACCATGACTTGAAGGCACGGCAACAATTTTCGGCGCTGTCAGTTTAGTGGCTTTAAATTGCTCGGATACGGTGTGAGTCAGTTGTGTCACTTCAGACTTAGGCGCCGCGTCCATCACAAATAGCTCAGGTGGATTCATAATGGTCGAATGGGTCAGCAACAGTTTGCTCTGATCAGGGCTGAGCACATAATCCGTCATACCGTTAAGGTCGGTCAGTGCTTCAAAATCACCACCGGCCAACGGCAAACGGTAGATTTCATAGATACCTGGGTGCTTTATATTGCCCTTAAAGTAAAGATAAGCATCATCATTGCTTAGAGTCAGATCGGAAACCTCAAACGCACCACGAGTACGCTGCGTCGCCTTACCATCTAACGCCTTGGTATAGATATGGCTATAACCGGACTGCTCAGATAGGTAATACAAGGTATCGCTGTTATTTAACCAACCGAAGTCGTTAAAGGTGTAGTTTACCCAAGCATCATCGTGCAATCTGTGTTGGTTAACCAGCTTTTTGCCATTGAAATCAACGGTGGCAATCCAGCGGTCTTTGTTATCCCAGGCTTCCAGCATAACAGCGACTTGCGTACCGGCGTTATTCCAGACAATAGCGCTTTGATCCCAGCCCCAGTCCATCATTAGATTGATTTCACGGCGTTTCTTTTCAGATTTGTACTTTTTACCTTCGCGGGCATAGTTTTGTGCTTTCACTTCCGCCAGTACGTCTTCATCCCAACCGGGCAAGGTATTGTAGGTCAGGGTCGACTTCTGCTTGCTATCCAGGTCGATATACACCAGCTCGGTTTCCTGCGGCTTATCATCGGCCACACGGCGACGAGCAGGAACCGCATCAATACCGGCATCATCCGTAATGTAATTAGGCATGATATCGCCTTCACCACGCCAGCTGCGGGTGTCGGTCAGGGCCACAATCAGCTTAGTGCCATCCGGTGATAACTGGGCATCAACTAGACGCTTGTTCTCACCCAGGTAAATGCTGGCATCCACCAAAGCATCGTTGGCATCAAGCAAGGCCTGTTGGCGCGCGACGGCATCTTTTTTGTTCTTTAACTGCAAGGCGACATAGTCGATTAGCTTATGCTGCTCTTTGGCTATGTAGCTGCTCGGCTCACTCACCTTCACCGGCTTGTCTTCAAGCTTTAGGTTGACCAGCTCGCTGTGCTGACCCGTGCTTAAATCCACCTGCATAAACAGGTTACCGACTCGGTAGACCAAGGAGTTGTCATTTAAAAACTGCGGCTTAGATTCAAATGCCGACGTTTTAGTAATTTGGATCAGG
Source organism: Pseudoalteromonas sp. T1lg76 (assembly GCF_002964725.1). Lineage (NCBI taxonomy): Bacteria > Pseudomonadati > Pseudomonadota > Gammaproteobacteria > Alteromonadales > Pseudoalteromonadaceae > Pseudoalteromonas > Pseudoalteromonas sp. T1lg76. Next base: position 17,355 of record NZ_PQCE01000025.1, on the reverse strand, counting down.
GTGTTGTTAAGAAGATCCTTAACAAAGATATCGCCTTCAAACTGATAGGCCTGCAAACGCTGGTCTTTGCTCATAACCGCGGCGTCATCACCCAAGGTGTGAAGCTCGTTCAGAGGCACCACGGCAGCGCTGTTGCCAAGCGCTTGAACATAATGATCTCTTAGTTCATTGCCCTGCTGCTTCTGTTGATAAATCACCGCGCCAGAGTCGGCGCGCCAAAACGCACCTTCCGGCTGGTTACCCAACCAGTCTGGATGCGCCATGGCCTGCTCTAGGGTGATGGCGATAGAGCCTGGCTTAGCTGGAGTCGATACTTGTTGTTTTTCAATGGTGCTGGGCTCGGCATTAACCGCTGCCACGCTTTGCGGTGCCGTGCTTTGACAGCCCGCAAGGATAAAGCTAGAAGCTATGGTGGCCGCTAGCACTGTTTTATGAAACATAATTATTAGTATTGAAATTGCAGGTGCAAAGATTTAAGCAAAATCTCAGCAATAAAAACAGATGTTTTAGATTAAATAGGCGCTTAACGGGGTGAATAACAACGCAAAAAAAGGTCAGCAAGTCTTGCTGACCAAAACTCTGCGCTAGCAATAAAACAAGCTATGAACCTGTTCCCTATAAATATAGACCATAATTTAAACAAATACGTTTATTCATTTGCGATTATCTGCACATCCATCCAAACCAGACGATGATCCGAAGATAGCTTTCTATCGCGCACTAACTCATAACCTGCTTCACCTTCTGCCGGCCAATACACACCCGAGTCCACTGGCTGCAAACCGAATTTGGACGGCAAAACATAATCGACACGGGCCTGCCAGCTGGCGGTATAGAATTTTGCAAAAGGCTCGGTCGAGGATTCGGCGCCTCCCTTGCTAACAGGTATTAGGCTGCTATCCACCTTGGGATGTTTTAATAGCTGATCGATGGCCTCAGGCCTTGCCTTGGGGCCTTGGGGCGCGGCGTTTAAGTCACCAAGAATCACAAATCGTCCGTCGCCGCTGAGGCCGCCCACTTGCGCCTTATCATCCACAAGGTAACCTGGGGCTGGCGTGGCGATATAGTCCGCGACTAACTTGAGCTCAGCAAAATTACGCAGGCCGTTTCTGTCTTCCGGGCCGTCAAAAACAGGCGGCGTGGGATGCGAGGCAAGAATATGCAGGCGTTCACCGGCAACCTCTAAGGGAATATCCCAAAATGATTTTGAGCTTAAACGCGCCGCCTGCCAGGTTTGTTGATCATAAAAAGGCTGGCCATTAAGCAGGGGCATAGAAGCGCCGCTTTGCGTATACCAAGGCAAATGCTGGAAGGTACGCACCGCATCAGTATCTATGGGAAAACGGCTCAGCAACAGCATGCCGTATTGACCGGGATAAAAACCAAAACCATAGGCATCACCCGCTATGCCAGACTTTTTGCCATTTCCATCAAAGTCATACTCACTGGCAACACCTGTATTGACCGGCGCCGCATAGCTGTATTGATAGCTAATGGCTTGGTAGTCGCCATGGGCCTGAGCAAGAAAATTTTGCTGAAACAGCGCTACGTTTTGTTGCCAATCACCAGTGAAATCAAATTCATTAAGTAAAATAACATCCGGGCGTACAGCCTGGATAATGGTGGCGACATTATGAATTTGCGGGTGGCGGCCCTTGGCCAGTAACTGAGGCAGTGGCGACTCGGTTAAGGAGGTAAAACGTTCGTTGTAATTAGAGCCGTCCATACTGACGTTAAAGGTGGCAATACGTATGCTGGGCGCAGATTGCGCGGCATCAGAGTTAAGCCTGGGGGTGGCGCTGGCGCAAGCGCTTGAAGCGCTTACCCCGAGCATAAATACGCCCAGAAGAGAAAAAGCCCGAGATTGTGCTTTCATACTAGATTCCATTAAGCTGACGAAAAATGCTAGTACCAATTCAGGGAAATAGGTACTAGGTCGCAATGGTAGCAGCTAAACTTTTGACTTTGTAATGAAAAGAGATGAAAAAACCGAGCTTAGCTCGGTTTTTAAGAAGCGCCTGATTTGGCTTAATTTAGAGTGAGGCGTTTGGCCATGGCCGCAATCCCAGGGTATTGCTCCTCGGGTAGATACTCAACCAACGCCGCTAAACGCTCACCCAAGGCATGCAGGTTATCAGCACTGACGTTAATATGCCCCATTTTACGCCCGGGCTTTACTCCCTTACCGTACCAGTGGCTGCGGGTTTGCGCTACGCTAAGTACCTCGGCTGGAATAGCCGCCTGACCCAACACATTGATCATTGCGCTTGGATGCAATAAGGCTGTGTCACCTAACGGCAAACCGGCAACGGCGCGCACATGATTTTCAAACTGACAGCTATAGGCGCCCTGTTGTGTCCAGTGCCCAGAGTTATGCACCCGTGGTGCAATTTCATTAACCAGAAGTTGGCCGTCAACATCAAAGAACTCTATGGCCAGTACGCCCACATAATTAAGCGCATTCGCCAATTTGCTATAGGCGTCAATGGCTTGCTGTTGCACGCTGTCATTTACTAATCCGGCCACAGACAAAGTGAGTACACCGTTAGTGTGTTCATTCTCTGTTACCGGGTAGATGGCTACATTACCCTCTTGATCACGGGCGCCGATCACCGACACTTCGCGCTCGAATGGGATCATTTTTTCGCAAATGATGCTGTGCTCAGGGTCTTTTTCTAAAAACTCACGCATTTCGGCCCAAATCTGATCCGCATCCGCGGCGTCTTTTAAGCGCCATTGACCCTTGCCATCATATCCTGCCTGACAGGTTTTAATCACCAGGGGTAAGGCCAACTCAGAAATAGCTTTATCCAGGTGGCTACGCTCGGTTACCAGCACATAAGGGGCGCTCGGTACACCAGCGCGCTCTAGCAAGGCTTTTTCTTTAGCTCGGTCACCACCGCAGGCAATGGCTTCTTCGCCAGGGAAGAACTTACCGCTTTGCTCACACTGCGCCAATACATCCGCAGGAATATGCTCGAATTCAGCGGTAATGCGCTCGCTCTGTGCAATCGCCTGCTCCAGCGTTAATTCATAGGTTTCACCGGTTACCGGGTGGACCACCAGCTTTGAGCCTACATCATAGGCACGGATATGAATATCCAAAGGCGCGCCAACAAGCGCCATCATTCGCGCTAATTGTCCCGCACCAAGCACTAACATCTTCATGGCTACCGGACCTTATTCAGCTGGGTTTGGGTTAGCTAAAACGGTATCGGTTTGCTCTTTACGGAAAGCATCGATTTTTGCCAATAACTCAGGCTGTTGACAGCCTAAGATCTGTGCCGCTAACAAGCCAGCATTGGCCGCACCCGGATCGCCAATGGCTAGCGTGCCTACGGCAACGCCTTTAGGCATTTGGCAAATAGAGAGCAATGAATCCACGCCGTTTAGGGCTTTAGACTTCACAGGTACACCCAGCACTGGTAGTGAAGTGAAGGCAGCAGCCATACCTGGTAGGTGAGCAGCACCGCCGGCACCGGCGATAATTACCTTGATACCACGCTCGGCGGCAGATGAGGCGTAATCGGCCAACAATTGAGGAGTACGGTGCGCCGAAACAACCTTGGTTTCATAGTCGATGCCAAATTTATCCAACATATCCGCTGCATGTTGCATAGTGGGCCAATCAGACTTGGAACCCATAATAATACCTACTTTCATTGTCACTCCTCGGGTCAATAACGATACCAATTTAACTATGGTTTTCACTAAGCTTTAGTGCGCCGGCGCCAAGCTATCACACTTGAGGGGTACGCCCGCCCATAGCTGTTGGCCATTTGCCAACAATAAGTTGCGGCGCATTATACAAAAAAGCCAGATAAAAAGCATGCCAAGTTGGCCGATAAAATGGCCTTATTCTGACTTACCATGCTGCTTGTTTTGCTGAGCTTCACGCCACGCCCGTGTAAACTCCTTAGGCCCTAAGATAAGTGCCAAGAGCACTAAGCCACCAGGCAGTAAAATTGCTTTGAGTATAGGACCTAGGATATAACTATAAAAAACAATAAATGGCATAAAAAGGATATACCCAAGCACCCAAGTAACGGGGTTAGTGTCTGATTTCATGCTGTTTTCCTTAACGATTTAAAAATGAGCGCGCTCATTATAATAATTGAGCGCGCTCAATTTCAACTCTTTAGCAGGCATTTTGTGAGCAATAACCAAGTAGGAAACAAGGTAATAAGCAAAAAGCAGTTAACCCGGGAGCGCATCTTGGATGCAGCTTGGCAACTATTCCTGGAGCATGGCTTTGCCGCCACTTCTACACGCGATATTGCCAAACAGGCCCAGGTAGCCAATGGCACCCTGTTTACCCACTTTGAAAATAAAGACGATTTGTTACGCCAACTTATGCTGATGCATATAGATAAAGTGATAGCCAGCGCTAAACGTGAAGATACCTTCGAGCAGCCGAAGCTGAAAATGCGTCACTATGCTCAGCACCTCTATCGTTTCTATTTACAGCACACGGAATTCAGCAAGTCCTTATTGCAGGGCCTGGTATGGCAAGGCGCGTTTTTCAGCGCGCAGATGGAGGCATTTAAAAAGTTACTGTTCGATGGTACGCGTCAATACGATGAGGTGCGAGCCGCGGCCATGATGGACTGCTACTTTATGACCTTAATTGAAGGCCTTAACAGCGAAAACCCGGATGTCTCTACCCTGGTTCGTCGTTTGAGCGCCAAGATAGCGCTGTTATAGGCCGAGAATGCTTAGGAGCGAGGAAGCCAGGGCAATTGATAGACCCCAGGCTCACTGCACACAAAGCCAAGGCGTTGCAGCAGCTTAATACTGCGCAGGTTATCCATATGCACCTGGGCTTGTATTGTGGTTACATCGGCGCCCATATACTGCTGCCCCTCGGACAATAATAAAGACAAGGCACTATGCATTAGGCCTTGCCCCCAAAACAGGGGGTGGAGTTCATAGCCAATTTTAGCCACCTTGGTATGGGCATCATAAATGCCACAGCTGCCCACGACTTGCTCCTGATAGACGATAGCCATGCGTACTCCTTCACCCGTAAGTAACAGCTCTATGTCCCCTTGAATAATATCTTGAACCTCGGATGGGTTTGAAGGAAGGGCATAATCGTTATAGCGACTGACTTCTGGGTGCGTAAGTATGCCATAGAGGGCCGACACATCTTTATGTCGTATTGGGCGAAGCGCCAATGAGGCTTCCTGGCAATGGATCATGAAACTTAGCTCGCAGAGGTTGAGTTGCGGGATTATTGCCTTAAACTAGGGCCATCAGCAAGTTTAAAAACGGCAAGCGAATGAGCCAAGCACAATTTATCATGGTGCCCCCCACCACAACAGTATACTGCCCAGAGCGTGGCGAGGGATGGACGCTAACGGGGATCACCGGCCTGGACGAATATACCTCGGTGATGTTTGGCGGGGTGCGTTATACCCTGTCGGCCAAGGAAATCGTTGAGCAACTGCTGCCTAATCAGCAAGCGCGCGAACAAGCGGGCAGCTAGAACCAATAAAAAAGGGCCTTTCGGCCCTTTTTTATTATTACTTTTACTTTAATGCGTTAATACGCGCATCCAGCGGTGGGTGTGAAGCAAACAACTCGCCGATTGAACGCCCCGAGGCAATACCAAAGGCCATCATAGAACCTTCTAGCTGCGACTCACGGTTGCCCTTTAAGCGCTCCAGTGCGGCACGCATCTTATTGGCACCAACTAGTTCCGCAGCCCCTCGGTCAGCGGCATATTCGCGTTTACGGCTGAAGTAGGCCACAACCACGGAAGCAAGCACACCAAAGAGAATTTGAAACAGCATATCAAAGATGAAGTATGTCCAGCTTGGGCCGCTTTCTTCTTCATTGCCGCTTAGGAAGTTATCGACCACCCCGGCAAGTACTTTCGCCAGGAAGATGACAAAGGTGTTCACCACGCCTTGGATCAGCGTCAGGGTAACCATATCACCGTTAGCCACGTGCGATACCTCATGAGCCAGTACCGCCTGCGCTTCATCCTGGGTCATGTTATGAAGTAAACCACTGCTTACCGCTACTAAGGCATTGTTTTTAGATGGGCCGGTAGCAAAAGCGTTGATCTCAGGGCTATCGTAAATCGCCACCTCGGGCATTTTAATACCGCGCTGCTGTGCCTGCTCGGCTACTGTGGCCACCAGCCATTGCTCGGTTTCGGTACGCGCCTGTTCGATAACATAGGCGCCAGTTGAGCGCTTAGCTATCCATTTCGACATAGCTAAAGAAATAAAGGCGCCGCCAAAGCCAAATACTGCAGCGATCACTAAGATCCCGCCCATGCTGCGCGAGGAAATGCCTAAAACGGCAAAAATAATCGATAACACCACCCCTAGCACCAGCATTACCGCTAGGTTGGTCAATAAAAAAAGCACTACACGCTTCATACGTCATTCTCCAATCGAGTAAGATTATTCATTAGGGGTCTCCCTTAGCTGGGGTCCAGCGCTTACGGGGCATCCTGACCCATAATGGATAGCATCACTCTCGGCTCTATGAGTCCTATATATAGGCTAACCATGACAGCATCAAGACATTGTAACTTAAACAATTGTAAAGAGTTGTAACAAGATGCCAGAGGAAGGAAAAGCGCTATCGCAGCGCCAGCACATCCAATAAGGTGCCATGAATACGCAGTTTTGGGGTGCCCTCAGTATAAGGACTCTCGGCCAGCATGGGCACAGGCATGCGCGCCTTTAAGGTGGCCAAATTGGCATCGTATTCGGCCATGTCAGGGTCAACCTGATTGGCTATCCACCCAGCTACCTCCACTCCTTGCTGTTGCAGGGACGCCATGGTGAGCAAGGCATGATTTAAACAGCCGAGCTTCATGCCGACCACCAAGATCACTGGGAGCTTGGCCGCCACCACCCAGTCGCTAAGTAACTCTTGATCATTGATAGGCAATAACCAGCCCCCGGCACCCTCGGTAAGCAAGATATCTGCGTCCAAGGCGCTGATCTCTTCATACGCCTTATTTAGCTTGGCCAGTGTGATTTGTTCACCCTGTTGCGCTGCGGCAATATGAGGAGCTATGGGCGGCTCATAAATAAAGGGGTTTACCTGCTCGTAAAGTGCTTGCGTATTACCGCTTTCAATTAATGTCAGCGCATCGGTATTAACCAGACGACCAAAGGCCTGCTCGGCACCGGCAGCTATGGGTTTAAAGCCCAAAGCCTTGCGTTTATGTTGCACAGCCAATTTCAGCAGCAGACTGGTTACATGGGTTTTACCGGCATCCGTGTCCGTGGCGGTAATAAAAAATTGCTTCATTTAATAAGTTCCAAAAAGACCACGTTATAGCTCAGGGCAACCTCTTGGCTGTCGCCCCCTAAGCACTGCAACACTTGAAGATATTCGCCCTTGGTAAGCGCCTTATGGCCCTGCTCGGCACTGTTTGCCCCTATGGCAGATAAGCTTTTTAACGCATCCTTGGCACTTGCATAGGTGTCGTACAAGGGCAACTCTTGCTGCCAATTGACATTAAAACCGGCATTGTGCGCTGCACCTTGTATTTCTTCAAAGCTAGCGAAATGATTAATCGCCGCTCGCCCTATACCGGCAAACGCGTTTTTTACCTCAACCAAAGAGCCAGCGGCAACTATGGCCAAAAAAGCACGCCCCTTAGGTTTAAGCACGCGGTAAAGCTCGGCCAGGGCGATGTTTAAATCACTCGACCATTGCATGGCAAAGTTACTAAATACCGTATCCAGACAGTTGGCCTGCAGCGGCAGCGCGTCCATATCGGCACAGAGCTTAATGCTTTGCGTACGAATTTGTGCCAGCATCGAGGGCGATAAATCAAGGGCTATCAGGGCATCGCTTTGCGCCGCAAGAGCCGCGCTGTTAACACCGGGCCCCGCCCCTAAATCCAAACACAGCCCTAATGGCCGCTGTGCTAGATGTGCTAACAGCACCTCGCTGGCACTGGCCTGCACGCGGGCATGATACTGATAGCGACACGCCGCCTTGGAAAAGTGGGATTGGGCTTGTTGTTTTAACGCCGCGCTCATCGACAGGACTCCAGGGCCTTGACCAAGGTGTCTATATCCTGCTCTTGATGGGCAGCGGTCAGGGTAATGCGTAAACGCGCGGTATTGTGGGCAACCGTAGGCGGTCGAATGGCACTGAGCCAAATACCCTGCTCACGTAAATCGGTTTGCATTTGCAAGGCGCTTTCGCTGTCACCTACGATCAGCGGCTGAATTGGCGTCTGTGAGTCCATTAATGCCAAAGACGCTTGCGCACAACGCTCTCTAAAATAAGCGATATTACGCGCAAGTTGCTGGCGCTCGGCGTGAGCGTCAAGCAATTGAGTAAGGCGCTGCTCGGTAACGGCGCATTGCATCGGCGACACCGCGGTGGAATAAATATAATCGCGATTACTTTGTAATAACAGCTCAATCACGGGCGTTGAGGCCAACACTACTGCACCGTTGCTAGCCAGGGCTTTACCAAAGGTGATCACCAGAATATCCGGGCGGGCGCGCTCGTTATCTGTTTCGTCATAGGCTGTGCCCAAACCATTCCCCAGCACGCCAAAACCATGGGCGTCATCAAGCATAAACCAGGCATCATGGGCGCGGCACAGGGCATGAATATCCGCAACCGGGGCGCAATCCCCGTCCATTGAGAACACGCCCTCACTGACCACCAGCTTGTTTTTCGCCTTGGACTTGGTCAAACGCGCCTGCAAATGGCTGAGATTGTTATGATTAAAGCGCTGCATGGCGGCATTGGCCTGCAGGCCGCCGTCGATCAAACTGGCGTGATTAAGCTTATCCTGAACAATAAGCCCATCATTACTTTCGGCAAACAGGGCTTTTAATACGCTGATATTGGCGCTAAAGCCGCTCGGAAAAAGCATGGCAGCTTGGTAGCCAAGCAAATCACAAAAACGCTGCTCTAATGCTTGGTGGCAACGCTGATAGCCTGTAACCAAGGGAGAGCTGTGAGCGCCAGAGCGAGCATCAAGGCCAGACAGGGGGAAGTCCCCCAGGCCAAGATAGTCGTTGGAAGCAAAGTTAAGATAGTCCTTGCCAGCCACACGAATGCTGCGGGCACTGACCTCTTCCACCAGTACCCGACGGCGCAACAGGTGTTGCTGCCGCCTCGCTTCTAATGCGTCATTGATATAGTCAAACGCCATTTATTTTGCTTCGTAGAACAGCTCAGATTCGGCCTTGTCGGCAATAGCCGAGCTTAGTGATGCCTCGTAGGCTTCATCTGAATAGTCCTCACCCTGAGCCGGGCGCATGCCTAGCTTACGAATAAGGTTCATATCCGTGTCTGCTTCCGGGTTTTCCGTGGTAAGTAGCTTATCACCGTAGAAAATGGAGTTGGCACCAGCAAAGAAACACATGCTTTGCATCTGCTCGTTCATGGCCGTACGACCGGCAGATAAACGAACATAACTCTTCGGCATCATGATACGCGCCACGGCTATGGTGCGGATAAATTCAAAGTGATCCAGGTCGTCAACATTTTCCAGCGGCGTACCCTTTACCTTAACAAGCATATTAATTGGCACACTTTCTGGCTGTTTTGGCAGGTTAGCAAGCTGGATCAAAAGGCCGTATCTGTCTTTGGCCTGCTCGCCCATACCGACGATACCGCCGGAGCATACCTTCATGCCGGCATCGCGAACATGATCTAGAGTGTCTAAACGGTCCTGATAGGTACGAGTAGTGATGATCTGCTGATAATACTCAGGCGAGGTGTCCAGGTTGTGGTTGTAATAGTCCAAACCGGCATCGCGCAACTGATGCGCCTTATCGTTATCCAGCATGCCCAGAGTCATACAGGTTTCAAGGCCAAGCTCTTTGACCTCACGAACCATTTTTTCGATATAAGGCATATCGCGGTCCTTAGGATCGGACCAAGCGGCGCCCATACAAAAACGGGTCGCGCCCTTTTGTTTTGCTAAACGGGCCTGCTCCACGACCTTTTCCACTTCCATCAGGCGCTCGCGCTCTAGGTCAGTTTTATAATGACCGGACTGAGGACAGTATTTGCAGTCTTCCGGACAGGCGCCGGTTTTAATCGATAGTAGGGTCGAGATCTGCACCTCATTGGGATTAAAGTGCTGCCTATGAATGCTCGCCGCCTTAAACAGAAGGTCGTTAAAAGGCATTTCGAAAAGGGCTTTTACTTGTTCATGGGTCCAGTTATGGCGGATTTCAGCCTGTTGCATAGGGTTCTCTTTATTATCGACGGTAAACTTATTTTGTATCAGTCTACGAGTTGCCTTAGTATTGTCAACGCCAGTGCAATGTTTAAAGTTTACCTATGAACAATAATTATACAGAAAGCAATTCTATCGATGTCGAGTTTGACCGTGACCATATTTGGCACCCCTACACCTCCATGCTTAAGCCCCTGCCCAACTACCCGGTCACCCATGCCCGCGGTACCCGCTTACATTTAGCCAGTGGCGAGAGTTTGGTCGATGGCATGGCCTCGTGGTGGAGTGCACTGCATGGCTATAATCACCCACGCTTAAACCGTGCACTGCAAGAGCAAAGCGAAAAAATGAGCCATGTGATGTTTGGTGGTATTACTCATGCCCCGGCGGTAGAACTGTGTAAAAAGCTGATTGCCATGACCCCGGCGCCACTGGATAAGGTGTTTTTGGCAGACGGTGGATCGGTCAGTGTTGAAGTGGCTATCAAGATGGCGCTGCAGTACTGGTTTAGCCAGGGTCATAAGCAAAAGCATAAGATAATGACCCCACGCAAGGGCTATCATGGCGACACCTTTGCGGCGATGAGCGTATGCGATCCGGTTAATTCCATGCACAGCATGTATCGTGGCTTTTTGCCCGAGCAGATTTTTGTGCCGCAGCCACAAAGTGCCTTTGATGGCGAATTTAACGAGCATGAAGCGGACGAATTAGCCCATTACTTTGCCGAGCATCATCAAGACATTGCCGCCTTTATTATCGAGCCCATAGTGCAAAATGCCGGCGGCATGAACTTCTACCACCCCGCATACCTAAAGGCCGTTCGCGCCCTGTGCGACCAATATGATGTACTGCTGATCTGCGACGAAATCGCCACGGGTTTTGGCCGCACCGGCAAGCTATTCGCTGTCGAGCATGCAGATATCTGCCCGGATATCATGTGTGTGGGCAAGGCCCTAACCGGCGGTTATATGACCCTAGCCGCCACCCTGACCACGGATAAGGTCGCCCGCGGCATTTGTAGCGGTGAGGCCGGTGTCCTAATGCACGGCCCCACTTTTATGGGCAATCCCCTGGCCTGCGCCGTGGCCAACGCCAGCCTGTGCCTGTTACAGGAAAACGACTGGCAGCAACAGGTCGGCAACATCAATCTTTGGCTACAACAACTGACACGCTGTACGGAGCTTGATGCTGTGGTGTCGGTGCGCACCTTGGGTGCCATCGGCGTGGTGGAGCTCGATAGCAATGTTGATGTGGCTAAAATTCAGCGCTTTTTCGTAGCGAACGGGGTGTGGATCCGACCTTTCGGTAAACTTATCTACCTTATGCCACCTTTTGTGAGTTCAAAGCAGGACATAGAAACCCTGTGCAATGCCATTTACCAAGCCATTGCCGAAAGACATTACTAGATCAAACGACTTATAACCTAGCGGCGATCTTATTTGTTTTCGTACAAATAAATAAAATCACCATAAAAGTGATTAAAAAACGCTTTTATGGTGAAATTTACCGAGTAAATCCGGGGTTTCGCTAGGAATCACCCCTTGCTTTTTGTTAGAGTACAAAACTTTTCAATAAGCAAGTGACTTTCTATGCAGCAACACGTCCAGATTCAGCCAGCGGAGGCCTTTGTCCCACCCAGGTTTACCGTGTATCAACATCGCCAAATTGATAAAATTGAGGCTTTGCATCAACTGCCAGAGCATATGCGCTTTGAAATGAAGGTGATCGCAAGTGTATTCCCTTTCCGCGTCAATAATTTTGTCATTGAAGAATTGATCGACTGGGATAAGGTACCCAATGATCCCGTCTTTCAATTGACCTTTCCTCAGCGCGGTATGCTTGATGACGAGTCATACGAACAAATGGCGGCGCTGCATAGAAGCAACCCCAGTGCCGAAGAAGTGATGACGCTGGCCCAGGAAATTCGCTTAAAGTTGAACCCTCATCCCGCCGGACAAATGGAAAAGAATGTGCCTGAGCTAGATGGCGAGCGCGTCGAAGGGATCCAACATAAATACAAAGAAACCGTCCTCTTCTTTCCATCTCAGGGCCAATATTGCCACTCTTACTGCACCTTTTGCTTTCGCTGGGCGCAGTTTGTAGGTAAAGCCACACGCTTTAACAATAACGATGTCGAACTGCTGCACGGTTATTTGCGCGAGCATACAGAAGTAACCGATCTACTAATGACAGGTGGTGATCCCATGGTTATGCGCACGATCAAACTGCGTGGCTATCTTGAGAAGTTAAAAGAGCCGGAGTTTGATCATATTCGCACTATCCGTATTGGCACCAAATCATTGACCTTTTGGCCATACCGATACCTGACCGACCCGGACGCGCAGGACTTATTGGCACTATTAAAAGAATTGGTCGATGCCGATAAGCATGTGTCCATTATGGCCCATGTAAATCATAAGCAAGAGCTGCGCAGTCCGGCCACCCGCGAAGCCATCGCTTTAATTCGCAAAACTGGGGCGCAAATTCGCACCCAGGCGCCATTGCTCAATAACATCAACACCGATCCCAATATGTGGGCCGAGATGTGGAAAGAGCAAACCCAGCTAGGCATGATCCCCTACTATATGTTTATCGAGCGGGACACGGGTGCAAAACGCTACTTTGAGTTGCCCCTGCATAAAACCTGGGAAACCTTTCGTGAAGCCTATAAACAGATCTCCGGAGTAAGTCGCACCGTGCGTGGCCCGTCAATGAGTGCCGGCCCAGGTAAGGTCGAAGTATCGGGTGTGAGCGAGATCGCCGGTGAAAAGGTGTTCGTACTGCGATTCATTCAGGCCCGCAATCCGGACTGGGTGCAACGTCCTTTCTTTGCCAAATACGATGAAGCCGCCACCTGGCTTGATGACCTAAAACCAGCCTTTGGCGAAGAGAAGTTCTTCTGGGAAGACGAATACAACGCCATGTAAGGACATAAAAAAATCCCGCTTAATGCGGGATTCTTTATTTGCTGAGGCAGTGACTACCATTCAAACTGGTAGGCCATCTTCGCTATAGTTCTCAGCGCCACATTATGGGTATTACGCTGGGCATAAAGGTGCTGCATAGCCTTGTCCTTAACCTCACCAACAATCACCTCTTTAACCTGATAACCCAAAGCATGAGCGGCCTCTAGATAGGCAATAAATTCCCATTTTTTTATATTGGTGTTATCGGCGATCACCAAGGGAATACCCTCGCTCAGGGCCTTGATAAAGCGTGCTAGGTTAAGGTTGTGGTATTCGGGAAGCTTATGCTTATCGAATTGATAACCCTCGGCGCCGACAAAGTAATCATCGGTGCTGCAAATGACATATTGACTGCTGTCGCCGGCGACCAAATCGTCGGCTAGGTTGTGCGCATAATTGGTTTTACCGCTGCCAGGTAAACCGCGCAAAATAAACGCTTGTTTCATTAACTACTCACTAAGGCTAGCATGAAGCTGATGCACAAAAACGCCCAGGCAATTAAGGATAGAGGCGCTAGTTACATCATTTTATTTATCTTTCTGGCTCTTATAATGCCACAAACTGCGCACAGACTGCACAACCCAAGTAACATTAAGGCGGATTTTTTGCACTTAATAGCCAAAAATCCTGTGTTTGTACGCCTAAATAGCGCCACTGGCCAAAATCCTGCTCCGGCGACCCTAATGGATGATGAGCAAAACAAGTACAAACAAGCTCCATCCCAATGCTGCACACCAGCCAATCAATATAAAAGGGCCCGCTCCGTCGCCTCGTAACATCCCCCTAAGCCTTATAATTTCACGCTCAATTTTAGTTTAGGTGAATTATTGGCCATTTTTCAGCAATTAAGCGGTAAAGAGCGTAATTGACAGTTTTTTTCTCACCCGAACACGGTTAAGATAGGCCTCTTAACTTACATCATAATAAAGCTGCTTAGTAAGAGCCTGAACAAGGGCTAAGCAACTTGGGCAATAGTAATCATTGGAGTGAAAATGAGCCATACAGCAATCGCCGAGCTATTAAAAGGCGCCGTTGCCGTGGACAGCCAGGTGACCATTAAGGGCTGGGTGCGTACACGTCGCGACTCAAAAGCAGGTATTTCGTTTTTAGCCGTTCATGACGGTTCGAGTTTTGATCCTATTCAAGCAGTCGTGCCCAATTCGCTTAATAATTATGATGAAATCACTCGTTTAACCGCTGGTTGCTCTGTGTCTGTAACTGGTAAGCTGGTTGCTTCCGAAGGTCAAGGCCAGGCGTTTGAAATTCAAGCCGAAGCCGTTGAGGTGATTGGCTGGGTTGAGAACCCGGATACTTACCCTATGGCGGCCAAGCGCCACAGCATCGAATTTTTGCGTGAGCATGCCCACTTGCGTCCACGTACCAATGTGATTGGTGCCGTAACACGCGTGCGTAACTGCTTATCGCAAGCCATCCACCGCTTCTTCCACGAGCGTGGTTATATGTGGATCAGCACGCCTATCATTACCGCCAGTGACTGTGAAGGTGCCGGTGAAATGTTCCGTGTATCGACGCTTGATATGCAGAACCTGCCACTGACCGACAAGGGTGACATAGATTACAGCCAGGACTTCTTCGGTAAAGAAGCCTTCCTTACCGTTTCAGGTCAGCTCAACGGCGAAACCTATGCCAGCGCTCTGTCTAAGATTTACACCTTCGGTCCAACATTCCGCGCCGAAAACTCTAACACCTCGCGCCACCTGGCGGAATTCTGGATGGTTGAGCCGGAAGTGGCCTTTGCCGATCTGAACGACATCGCCAAGCTGGCCGAAGACATGCTCAAATATGTATTCGCCGCCGTGCTTGAAGAGCGCCGTGACGACATGGAATTCTTTGCTCAGCGCATCGAGAAAACAGCTATTACACGTCTAGAAGAATTCGTGAGCAAAGACTTTGCTCAGGTGGATTACACAGACGCCATCGAAATCTTGAAAGAATGTGGCAAGAAATTCGAATTCCCTGTTGAGTGGGGCGTAGATCTGCAATCAGAGCACGAACGTTACTTGGCCGAAGAACACTTTAAAGCACCGGTTGTTATCAAAAACTACCCACGCGATATCAAGGCCTTCTATATGCGTCAGAACGAAGACGGCAAAACCGTGGCGGCCATGGACGTGGTTGCCCCTGGTATCGGTGAGATCATCGGTGGTTCACAACGTGAAGAGCGTTTGGACGTACTGGATGCCCGCCTAGATGAAATGGGTTTAAATAAAGAAGACTACAGCTGGTATCGTGATCTACGCCGTTACGGCACAGTGCCACACTCTGGCTTTGGTCTTGGTTTTGAGCGCTTGGTTGCCTATGTAACCGGTATGGGCAACGTTCGTGACGTTATTGCCTTCCCTCGTACTAAGGGCAGCGCTACTTACTAATACTTAGTTAAATGGCAAACAAAAAACCGCTCAATGAGCGGTTTTTTACTTTGAGTTATTGTAGGAGAGGAATAAAGTTTCATACTAAACAGTCAAGCAACCCTGCTCGAACCGTTTAAGATTAAACATGACCAAAAATAAAGATTCATACTAAATGCTACTATCAAGTCCGAATCAAGCTACAACTGAGTATTAAAGTATCATACTCGTTGTAACTCACTTCTGGACAGAAACACGTTAGAGTATTTATTCGGTAACGCCGCCAACAGCGGCCGAGCGTAGCGAGGTCCAGCCCCGTAGGGGCGATGCTGCTTGGCCTTGTTATAGGCTTCCCTAGTTTATTCATATAATTTTTGTTTAAGCTCATCAATACGTACTTCGCAATACTTAACCTGAGCTTTATACCATCTGGATCTCGGGTCAGCTTCAAGATCTTTTTGATACTTATCCTTTTCTTCTTTTAGAGTTTCGGATTCTACCAAGCAAAGCTCCCGCTCATAATCAGTGGCACTTGAGCCAAGCTTAAGAAAAACCTCGCCGTACTCTTCAATTATTCTCTCGTGCCTCTCTTTTTCCCAGTCTCTAACACTGTCATAAGGCGTAGCGTGAGTGGTCTTTTTCTCGATTAGCAGGTTCGCGAAACTAGATTTTAGTTTCTTTCTATAGAGTTCTGAAGCTTGCTGATAATACCCTAAGTCTGCTGCGAGCTTCGCTGAAGGGACCTCCTTCAATAACTTTTCTGGTGTTGAATATTGTTGAAACCACTCGAGCCCAGGGCCTGATAAAGCATCTACTACCTCTTGAATAGACTTTTGGGCTCCTTCAGGCGTTTTAGTCCACCATGTATGTTGCCCATGCCCAAACCCCTCAGGCGACAGATGACCTAAGTAACCAACACCGCGGGGAAATGGTTCATCTTTGTGCTGGCAAGGTATCCAGTAAGGAGTAATTAGGACATCAAATAATGGGTTACCTCTATGCGAAAAATTTAAGCATACGACCCATGCTAGCCTTTCATCTTCATTCGGAAACTTCCAATATGTGGGGGTACTAGTTTTCTTTCTAATAAATCCAATCTCAGCCATTTTCTTATCCAATTCTGGCATCAATTGTTTTTTGAATTCTTGGTAATCCATCCTGGTACCTTGGCCCTATAACGCCGCAAATAAACGGCTAAAAATAGTGGGCTATAATTTGTGAGGTACGAACAAAGCCCACTGTTTTTTGTCCGCACTTTTAATTTGCTTTGTTATATTGCGATTTACACAATACATTTTTATTAGCGCCACTACCATACAGCTTTAACCTTTCTGTACCACCTGTTTTTTCAAAAAACTCTTGTAATGTAATTTCCTTTTGCTCGTAGCTCATTAGCTGCCAGAAACCGTAAAAACCTTTGAACCAAAAGTAATAGAACACAGTTCCGACTGCTAATAGCAAATATACCGATTTACCTACTTTTCGTTTGTACCTTATGCCGCAATAAAAAAACCAAATGCTGCTAAATATCGCCAGAATGAAAAACGCAGAGAAAGGAGTTATTAAAGTATCAGAGTTACTCCAAATAGAGCTTAAACAAGTGATATTTCTGCCTGACACTATTGAAAAGATCAAAGTAATCTTAAAAAAGAAATACAACAACACGGTAATGAACACCGCATATAAGATACCACTTTCCTTGCTTTCTTTTGTATTCAACGCTTGACCTTACAAAGCAATATAACGCCCGGTTATGGGGCGAGTTCAGGCTTGCTATACTTGGTGAGGAACGAACCCGAGCAAGCCTTAACGAGTCCATATGCCATAAACC